>JAZUAZ010000114.1:0-8566 GCA_045638245.1 Acutalibacteraceae bacterium
AAACTAAGTGAGTGGGAATAATTATGAATAACTTTCAAGTGCCTGCCCCCATTGGAAACATTGTGGGCGGGCACTTGTGAAATTAAGAGCATAGTGCTGCAACGCTTTGGTAACAAGTGCTGTTAAGAATGTAAAAAAAGAATATCCTGACTTCACGAGCCGCCAGGAATCATTTTGTTGACAATTTTGTACTGTTTTCTGAGGTGAATTTTTTTAACAGGTATTTTGTCTGTTAAAATTATAAAAATATTGATGTTTTTCCTGTTGATTTTAAAAAAGGTATTGACAAATATATTTGTTGTAAATATAATGCATATTAGCAAATGTTTTAATTTGCTTTTTGGGTAAATTATAGTGGGCTTTGCTTTTTTTCACCAATTCATTCCTTTATTGCAAAGCCCGCTATGGTTTTTTGACACAAAAACTTTAATGATGTTATTGTTGACCTTCCTTTCCGGAGGGTCTTTTCCTTTGAGTTTTTTTATCTCAATTATTCAAGGTGTGGTTTTATAACTTAATAAACTTTTTATAATAGATTTATGGTGAGTTTTTTAAAAGAATTTTTTTTAGTTATAAATATTTAAAGCTATAAGATTGATTATTTATAATTGATATGATATAATTATGGATAATTTACAAAATGCAAACCCATCTAAATCATCAGTCTTATGATAATAAATTTATAGGAGAGATAAAAATGAAAATTACAGTTTGTATCGGTTCTTCATGTCATATCAAAGGGTCTCGCCAGGTGGTTGAAGAGCTTCAGAACCTTATTAAGGAAAACAACATTGGCGATAAGGTTGAACTCAGCGGTACCTTCTGCATGGGACAGTGTCAGCAGGGTGTGTGTGTTACGGCAGATGGTGAGTTTTATTCAGTATCACCCGAAACTGTTAAGGATTTCTTTGAAAAAGAAGTTTTAGCAAAGGTGTAAGAATATGATAATTCAGATTTGCGTCGGAAGCTCCTGTCACCTGAAGGGGTCTTCTGAAATTGTTGAGCTGCTGCAAAATGCCATAACAGAGAATAATCTTGGTGATGAAATAACTCTTGCGGGTAGCTTTTGCATCGGTAAATGCAACCGTGTTGGTGTTACCGTACAGGTTGATGACGATGTACATACAGGAATAACAAGAGAAAACTTCAAAGAATTTTTCAAAGAAAATGTTCTTGATATCTTAAAGTGAGACTCTTGTCTCGCTTTAAGTAAGGAAAGGGGTTGACGTTTATGTCGAACTGTCTTACTTTAAAGAAATCCAACTGTAAAAATTGTTATAAATGTATCCGTCACTGCCCGGTTAAAGCTATTCGCTTTTCGGGCAATCAGGCGCATATTATAGATGACGAGTGCATTCTTTGCGGACAGTGCTTTGTTGTTTGTCCTCAGGACGCAAAGCAGATTGTAGATGAAACCGAAAAGGTTAAGGTGTTTATTCAGAGTGGTGAGCCGGTTTTTGTTTCTATTGCGCCTTCTTTTATTGCAAATTATGACGGAGCCGGTATAAATTCGATGCGAAAAGCACTTAAGCAGATGGGCTTTTTTGATGTTGAAGAAACTGCTATCGGTGCAACTATTGTTAAAAATGAGTACGAAAGAATGCTGAAGGAAGAGGACAGAGACGTGATTATATCTTCTTGCTGTCATTCGGTAAATCTTCTTATACAGAAGCAATTCCCTGCTTGTCTTGAGTACCTTGCCGATGTTATGTCTCCTATGCAGGCACATTGCATGGATATCAAAAAAAGATATCCGGATGCAAAAACGGTTTTTGTAGGTCCTTGTGTTGCTAAAAAGGATGAGGCTGACCATTATAAGGGATATGTTGATGCCGTACTCACCTTTGAGGAGCTTACCGTGTGGATGAAAGATGAGAAAATTGAACTTGAAGTTGAAACGGATTACAATGAGTACAGCCGTGCCCGTTTCTTTCCTACAACCGGCGGTGTCCTCAAAACAATGAACGAAAACAGCAAGTACACCTATGTGGCAATCGACGGTGTAGAAAATTGTATGTCCGTTCTTAAGGATATTGAAAAGGGTAAGATACATAACTGCTTTATTGAGATGTCATCTTGCATCGGCAGTTGTGTGGGAGGTCCCGTAATTGAAAAGTATCAGCACGACTCAAATGTAAAAGATTATATTGAGGTTGCTTCTTATGCCGGTACCAAGGACTTTGAGGTTAATCAGCCTGAGCCTATGGAATTGAAGAAATATATCAAGTACATTGAGCGTAAGCTTCCTATGCCGTCTGAGATAGAAATTAACAGCGCTTTACGTCAGATGGGAAAATTCAAGGCATCAGATGAGCTTAATTGCGGCTCCTGCGGATACAATACCTGCCGCGAAAAGGCAATTGCGATCTTTCAGGGTAAGGCGGAGATCTCAATGTGCCTGCCGTTCCTTAAGGATAAGGCTGAAAGCTTCTCCGATACAATTGTTAAAAATACACCTAACGGCCTTATCGTACTTAACGAAAGCCTTGAGGTTCAGCAGATAAATGAGGCTGCAAGAAAAATTATGAATATCCGTTCTGCTTCAGATGTGCTCGGAGATCAGGTGATCCGGATTCTTGATCCGACCGTATTTATGAATGTTATAACTACGGGTAGGGATGTCAGAAATCAGCGTATCTATCTTGCAGAGTATAAGCGTTATGTTGAACAGACAGTAGTGTATGATAAGGAGTCGCATCTTCTTGTAGGAATTATGCGTGATGTTACCGATGAGGAATACGAGAGAGAGCGTAAAGAAAACATCAGCCGGAAGACTATTGAGGTTGCTGACAAGGTGGTTGACAAGCAGATGCGTATCGTTCAGGAAATAGCATCTCTGCTCGGTGAAACTGCTGCCGAAACTAAAATTGCGCTTTCTAAACTTAAGGAGTCGATAACTGATGAATGATTTATGTGCAGATATAGGGTATAAAAGTATAAATCATTTTGGTGAAGAGCTTTGCGGCGACCATGTTGATATTGTTGAAGAAAACGAGAATTCTACTGTTATCGTTCTTGCGGACGGTCTTGGTAGCGGAGTTAAGGCAAGCATACTTTCTACACTTACCTCAAAAATTATATCAACAATGATGTCTGAGGGCCTTCCGATTGAGGAATGTGTATCTACAATTGCTGCAACCCTTCCCGTGTGTTCGGTAAGGGGCGTTGCTTATTCGACCTTTACAATTATTCAGATAATAAATAATGAAAGTGCCGAAATTATACAGTATGACAATCCTCACGTAATTGTTATCCGTGATGATAAGAATTATGATTATCCGAAAACTGAAATGAATATCGGCGGTAAAAAGATTTATCGTTCGGTTATAAAGCTTCAGGAAAATGACGTTTTCGTAGCTATGAGTGACGGTTGTCCTCACGCCGGTATTGGTATGATATATAATTTTGGTTGGAAACGAGAGGATATTATTGATTTTATAGAGACTATCACTCCGGCGGGCTATACAGCTAAAACCATTTCAACAATGCTTGTTGATGAATGTAATAAGCTGTATGGTAATAAGCCGGGAGACGATGCTACCGCTTGTGTTGTAAGGATAAGAAGACGTGAGCCGATGAATATGCTTTTCGGACCGCCATCTAACCGTGATGATGCAAACCGTATGATGTCACTATTCTTTTCGAAAGAGGGAAAGCATATTATTTGCGGAGGTACAACATCCTCAATAGCGGCAAAATATCTCGGCAAAGAGCTGAAGGCAACACTTAACTTTGAAAAAAGTGATATTCCTCCTATAGCTGAAATAGAAGGAGTTGACCTTGTAACAGAAGGTGTTATAACGGTTAACAGAGTGCTCGAATACGCCAAGGATTATCTGGGCGAAAATAAATATTATGAGCATTGGAGTTTTAAGCGTGACGGTGCCTCTCTTATAAGCAGACTTCTTTTTGAGGAAGCTACCGATATAAATTTCTATGTCGGCAGGGCGATAAATCCGGCACATCAGAATCCGGATCTTCCTATAAATTTCAGTATTAAAATGAATCTTGTAACCGAGCTGTCAGAATGCTTGAAAAAGATGGGAAAACGAATAAAAGTCAGTTATTTTTAAGGTGAAATATAATGAGAAAATTTGATACAAAAGTTCAATACTTAAAATATAAGGTGCTTCGCGAGGTAGCAAGCCAGGCATGGAAAGATACACTTACAGAAAACATTCTTGATATTCCAAAAATTATTGTGCCTGGTAAAACTTCAACTATGCGTTGTTGCGTATACAAAGAAAGAGCAATTCTTGCAGAAAGAGTAAAGCTTGCAATGGGCGGCAGGTCTGATGATGAGAATGTTATCCAGGTTATTGATATAGCTTGTGATGAATGTCCCGCTGCAGGATATGTAGTTACCGAGTCATGCCGAGGCTGTCTCGCTCACCGTTGTGAGGATGTGTGTAAGAAGGGTGCCCTTTCATTTGACCACAATCACGTTGCACACATTGATAAATCGAAGTGCGTTGAATGCGGTCAGTGCGCAAAGGTATGTCCGTTCTCTGCTATTGTTAACCGCAAGAGACCGTGTCAGATTTCCTGTAAGGTCAAGGCAATTTCTATAAATGATGACAATGCAGCGTCCATCGACGATGAGAAGTGTATCCAGTGTGGTGCTTGTGTTTATCAGTGCCCCTTTGGCGCAATAACAGATAAGTCATTTATTCTCAGAGTTATAGACATTATCAAAAAGAGCGAAGCAAACAAAAATTATAAGGTATATGCACTTGTGGCTCCTTCAATTTCGAGTCAGTTTACCTACGCTAAGCTCGGCCAGGTTATTACAGGACTTAAAGAACTTGGCTTCTATACAGTTGTTGAAGCGGCTCTCGGAGCTGATATGGTAGCTTATGCAGAGTCGAAGGAGCTTTCGGAGAAAGGTTTCCTTACAAGCTCATGCTGTCCCGCTTTTGTACAGTATGTAAAGTCGGCATTCCCGAAGCTTTTGCCTATGGTTTCACACAATCTTTCACCTATGGCAACTCTTGCAAAATATATTAAAGAAACAGATAAAACTGCAAAAATTGTTTTTATCGGTCCTTGCACTGCCAAGAAAGCCGAGGCGCAGCTTGAAACAGTAAAGCCCTTTGTGGATGCAGTTCTCACTTTTGAGGAGCTTCAGGCGCTTTATGACAGCCGCAGTATAGATATAACTGCACTCGAAGAGGATGTGCTTGACAATGCGTCATATTTCGGCAGAATTTTTGCACGTTCAGGCGGTCTTACAGACGCAGTAAAGCAAGGCTTGATTGAGCAGAAAATTGATTTTGAGCTCAAAGCTGCAACCTGTGACGGTATAGAGGAATGTCGTGTGGCTCTTCTTAAAAAGAGCAAGAATGTTCTTGATGCCAATTTTATTGAAGGTATGGCTTGCGTCGGTGGATGTATAGGTGGTGCAGGATGCCTTACACACGGTGAAAAGAATAAGGCTGAGGTTGATAAGTACGGAAAAGAAGCTCTTGAAAAAAATATAACCGACGCTATTTCAGTTCTTTAACAGTAAATTTAAATCAAGGCAAAACAGTTCTCTTTCGCTTGAAGAGCAGGGGAACTGTTTTTTGTTTAGAAAATAATATACGGTCTTAATCTTGACTGCGTATTTTCTATATGATAACATGAGATAGAAAACTATAATCGGTTGGTGACATTATGGCTAAAATAACCACATATAAAAAGCATACAAGCGGTATAGCCTTGGGAGGCATCGGTGCAGGAAGTGTTGAACTTCTGCCGGACGGAGAATTTCATTACTGGCAGATAGCAAATCCGCCAAGATTTGCAAAAATAAGTCTTGAAAAAAACGTTGATGACGGAGAAAATGCTGCTGGAGCATTATCGTTCTGGGTTCGTGAAAAGAGAGGCGGAGAAGGGCCCGTAATGCGTAAGCTCGGAATGAAAACAGATGCGGAGGATTTTACTTACCGTATGTTTGCCTGGAATAAGCCGGTTGAAAGAATTGATTTTGACGGCAGATTTCCTGCTTGTGAGCTTGATTATTATGATACAGACTTGAGCTGCAAGGTAAAGCTGAGAGCGGTTTCACCTTTTGTACCGCATAACTCCGACGTTGCATCTACACCGGGCTTTTATATGGATTTTATTATAGAAAATCCGACTGAAGATAAAATTGAAATAAGCATTCTGGGATCGCTTGAACCGTGCTTTGCCAACAAAAAAGAGGGTAACGTCAACAGTCTGCACAGTATCGGAAACGGTGTAGGTGTTCATATCAAGCCTGAAAGAAAATCAGATTCTGTCTGCTGTGGAGATGTTTGTTTTTCCGTTGACGGTGACGGCAAAAAGTCATATATTACCGCTGATTATTTCAGATTTTTAAAAGAGTATGTAGGTAATTCTGTTTTTGGTGTAACTCAGGAATCGTTTTTGTTCGGATTCAGAGAAAAGGGCATTTTGCCTGACAGCAAAGCAGGTAAAAGGCCGGGGCAGATACCGCTGAATCTGCATTTGCTTAATAATGAGCATCTTGCTGCTCTATGCGAAAAATATGCCGAGTATCCCTTTGGCGCATCTTTGCTTGAAAGAATAAAACATTGCCGTGAAGATTTTCTCGGAACAAGAGAAGGTAAGATAGCATATCTCAAGTGCTGCTGCAGGCAGATGCTCAGAATGGGAAAAAAATTCGGTTCCTGCGCTCTTTGCAGTAAGCTTACTCTTGCTCCGGGAGAAAAGAAATCTGTCCGTTTTATTCTTTCGTGGTACTTTCCGAATCTTTTTGACGACAGCGGTAAGAAAATAGGGCACTACTATGAAAACTTGTATAGTAATTCTTTGGAAGCGAATAAGTTTCTGGCAGATAACTATGATGATGTATATAAAAAAGCTGTGGACTTTGCTGAGCTTCTTTATAACACTGACCTGCCTTCAATCTATCCTGATTGCTGGTCGTCAAATCTTTCTCAGCTCATTAAGAGTTCACACTACATTAAAAACGGAAAGTTCGGACTTTGGGAAGGTCTCGGATTTTGCGGGTTTCATACAACGGACATTACGTACCACGCATCCTTCGGCTTAATAAATCTCTTTCCCGACTTGCAGAAAAAGCAGATGAAAATGGGCGCGGAGTTTCAGAGAAAAGATGGAAGAGTACACCATTTGTTTAAGCCGGGCTTTGAAAAAGTAGACAATAGCTATGACCGTGTTGATATGAATATGCAGTTTGTTCTGATGGTGCTTCGTGATTATCTGTTTACAGGCGACAGAGAATATCTTTTATCCCTCTGGGATAATGTTAAAAGAGCGATGGATTCTATCGAAAAACTTGATACTGACTGTGACGGACTTCCGGATTGTGATACTAAGCGAAATACTTACGATGCATGGAATTTTTCGGGGGCTTCAGCATATATTTCAATTTTGTGGCTGGCTTCACTTAAAGCGGCAGCTGTTATTGCTGAAAGAATAGGCGACACAACCCGACAGAAACAATGGATTACTCTTCTTGACAAAGGTAAGAAATCTCTTGAAGCAAAGCTGTGGAATGGTGAGTATTATAATCTTTGGATAAACGGAAACGAAACAGATGAATCACTTATGACAGATCAGCTTGACGGTGAATGGTTTCTGAGAATTCTCGGCCTTGAAGGTAATTTATCTGACGATAGGGTACGACAGGTGATTGAGTTTATATTTAAAAATAACTTTGACAAAGAGCAGGGCCTTGTAAATGCAACCGTGCCTGAAGGAAGAAAGACAACGATACACACCTATAAAAACTGTCAGGCGGGCGCAGTATGGACAGGTATAGGATATGCTTTTTCCGCTCTTGCTCTTTCTGTAGGGCTTAGTGATGTGTCTGATGCTATTGTAAGGTCAATAAATGATAATCAGTTCAGATTTGGTCATTTCTGGGACCATTGGGAATGCGGACATCATTACACAAGACCTATGTCAAGCTGGAGTACACTTCTTGCCTTCTTAGGTTTATCTGTTGATTATGAAAAGAAAAAGCTGTGCTTTGCACCGTGTCTTAAGGAGGTAACACTTCCGCTTATTCTGCCCGATATTATTGCAAGGATAAGTTTTGAAGGTGATGAATACAGCTTAGAGGTTATAAACGGTGATCTCAGAGGTTGGGAAATTACGGTAAACAAAAGGAGAGGCATATGAAAAAAATAATGTTTGTTTGCCACGGCAATATATGCCGTTCACCTATGGCGGAGTTTATATTCAAGGATCTAATCAGAAAGCAGGGCAGAGAAGGTGAATTTTTCGTTGCTTCATCTGCTACAAGTACGGAAGAAATATGGGGAGATATCGGCAATCCCGTATATCCTCCTGCGAAGGAAGAGCTGAAAAAACACGGTATATCCTGCGAGGGAAAAAGGGCCGTACAGCTCAAGAAAAGCGATTATGATAAATACGACATTTTCGTAGCTATGGATGATATGAATGTACGCAATATCGGTAGAATTTTCGGGAAAGACCCTGCCGGTAAGGTGCATAAGCTTATGGATTATACCGACCGTAAGGGTAATGTAGCTGACCCGTGGTACTCGGGCAGATTTGATGTAGCCTACAGAGATATCTACGACGGATGTGT
>JAZUAZ010000115.1:0-2247 GCA_045638245.1 Acutalibacteraceae bacterium
ACACCCACCGAAGCGCAGACTGCACTTGTATCAACTGCAAGTATTTTCATATTGAATCAATTCCTTCAACTGTAATAATTCTTTCGTTTTCGTTATCTGTTTTTTCAATGGTAACACGTACCGTATCCTCGGGAAGGGCGTTTTCTATATTTTCGCTCCATTCAACGGCAAGGACGGCACCCATATCAAGGTAGTCGAAGAAGCCGCTTGAATAAAGGTCATCCCATGTCTCAACCTTATACATATCAAAATGCACCAGAGGAGGATTTCCGCCGTAATCGTTGACAATTGCAAAGGTGGGACTCGAAACATCACTCTTTATACCCATTCCCCTTGCAAGACCTCTCGTAAATGAGGTTTTACCTGCACCGAGTCCCCCGAAAAAGGCTATAACAGTACCGCCCCTGAGGCTTTTTCCTATTTTCTCGGCAAACTCCTCCGTACTTTTCGTGCTGTCGGAAACAAAGCGTAACACGGTTATCCCTCCTCAAAATATTCTGCAGATATTTTACCATAAAATATCAATAAGTCAACAGTTATACCCAATATGGGAAACCCACTTGAAAAAAAGCCGCTTTTGTAGTATAATACCGGGGCAGATTGAATACAGGACGTGATAATTTGCTTTTCAAAAAGATAAAAAAAATACTCACTCAGACCGATTTCATACTTATTGCGATTACACTTGCCCTTTCTGTTTACGGTACGGTAATGGTTTCAAGTGCAACATACACTGCAGAAAGCACAACCTACTTTTCCCGTGACGCAAAGGTTATGATTCTCGCTCTCGTTCTCGGTATGGGTGTCGCCCTTGCGGTATCATTTATAGATTACGATATTATACTGAAGCTTTCACCTGTTATAGCTGTGGGCTGCGTCGGTGTAATGCTGCTTCTTTTTAAGCTTGGAGTTTCTCCCGAGGGCCGAAGTGATGCTATCTCCTGGATTAAAATAGGCTCGCTGTACTTTCAGCCCTCCGAGGTAGTTAAAATCGGTTTTATCATAACCTTCTCCTGGCATCTTGAAAAGATAAAAAATAACATTTCCGAGGTCAGAAATGTTATTGCTCTTGCAATACACGCCGGAATACCCATTGTGCTTGTTATCGCTACGGGTGATATGGGCTCAGCTCTTATCTTTATGATAATGTTCATCGGCATGATGTATATCTCAGGCGTACACTGGCTTTACTTTCCTGCGGCGGGTGCAGCAATCGTTGCGGCGGCTCCCTTTATATGGTACAAGGTTTTTGACGATATACAGAGAAACCGTATTCTTGCCATCCTTAATCCCGATGCATATCCCACGGAAATATATCAGCAGAATCAGGCTCTCAAGGCGATACGCAACGGCGGTTTTTCGGGTATGGGACTGTTCAAGGGTGAGCTCAGCCACAGTAAGTTCCTTCCCGAAAAGGAAAACGATATGATTCTTTCCGTTATATGCGAGGAGCTGGGATTTTTAGGCGCTTTTATTCTGTTTGCCTTTTTCCTTTTACTCGCAATAAGAATAGTAGCCGTAGGAAAGCGAAGCAAAAACTTTGCCGCAGGAATGATATGCTACGGTACAGCATTTATGATAGTCGGTCAGGCGGCGGTAAATATCGGTATGTGTACACGACTTCTGCCGGTTATCGGTATTACGCTTCCCTTTATCAGTGCCGGTGGCTCGTCAACTCTCTGTCTATACCTTGCGATAGGTATAATTCTTAGTGTCTACCGTTCCTCCGGTGGCCTCGGATATGAAAACGACTACCGCTTCGCACGAATTGCAAGGGAATACGGAAGATAACCACCTGTCAAAAAACGCCCGTGAGGCGTTTTTTGTTTGTCCCAATAAAGCTTAATCAGCCTTCGGCTGTGAATATGCTTCTGCCCGGCTCAAACATTAGCGTGACTGAAAATCAAAAGGACAGGGGCACTTCTGATACTCTGAAGGGTCAGAGGCATATCTTTTTCTGCACAACAAAAATTGAAAAACTGTATCGAAATCAAACGCAAGGTGCTATTCTGAAGTATTACGGTTTATATTTTACATTTTATTCACATTCAATTGACAAACAGCGGAAAAATTGATATTATATTACGGATAGTAAATATTTAAAAGAAAAGAGGTAATTCCAATGGCAATGTCAGATATCGGTGTATTGCTCGGTAATACTGTCCTCAAGGGCGTAAACCACTTTACATCAATCCCTGTAGAGACTCAGGAAAAAATCCTTCTTCAGATTATGGAAGAAAATAAGGA
>JAZUAZ010000116.1:0-7575 GCA_045638245.1 Acutalibacteraceae bacterium
CAGCCCTGCAGAGCTGAATTCTGGGGCGACAGTATAGATTCCCTTTCCTTCTTTGACATTGAAAGCCAGAGAAGAACCGATGTGATTGAAGAATTCAGTATCACACCCTCCACTGAAGTGCTTTTTGACTCTCTCGAGCAGATGAAGGAAAAGCTTACGGAATTTCTCGGTACCGTAAAGGGTAAGGGCTCTGTAAAGGCGAAGCAGACAATAGGGGAGGATATCGAAAAGCTTGAGCATTTCATTCACGTTGGTGCTCCCGATAAATATCTGTCGCTTGCTTACGGTGAGCTTCATACAATTTTTGACTATATGCATAATGACTTGCTTTTTGTCAGTGAAAGCTCGTCGGTCAAGCAAAAATACAACAGCTTTTCAGCTCTTATGAATGAAGATATAAAGGCAATGTTCGATGAGGGAATACTCACCAAGGGCCTTGACAGATATATTCTTACTTTCAGCGAGCTTCTCACACGGTACGAAAAAGGGGGAGCAATCTTTACCGATACTCTTGCAAGAGGCTCCTTCGATATACCCGTACGTGAGCTTGTGAGCATAAATGCAAGACTTCTTTCACGCTGGGACGGTACACTTTCTTATCTTATTGAAGACCTGAAGCCTGCAATATATAACGGATACACAACCGTTGTAATGGCAGGTACGGAAAAAAGTGCAAAAGAGCTTGCTTTTGACCTTGAAACAGAGGAAATAAAGGCTCACTACTTTCCCGTTGTACCTGCGGAGTTTCCTAAGGGTACCGTTTCGGTAATAAGCGGAAGTGTTTCCTCGGGCTTTGAGTACCCGTCAGATAAGTTTATGCTTTTCTCCTACGGCAGAGCTCAGCATAAGAGTGAAACCAAGCCGAAAAGAAAATTTAAAGCAGGCAGAGGTATCGCTTCTCTCGATGAAATCACGAGAGGGGACTATGTGGTACACGCCGTTCACGGTATAGGCATATTCGACGGTATAAAAACAATGAATGTGGGCGGTAAGATAAAGGATTTCATCAAGGTCAACTTCCGCGGAAGCGACGTGCTTTACGTGCCTGTAACTCAGCTTGACCTTATTGCGAAATACATTTCACCCAAGGATACGGATAAAGCCATAAAGCTCAACCGTCTCGGCTCAGATGAGTGGAAAAATACCCGCTCAAAGGTAAGGGCGGCAGTCAAGGATATGGCTAAGGAGCTTACAAAGCTTTACAGTGCGAGAATGAATTCCAAGGGCTTTGCTTTTTCTCCCGATATTGATATGCAGAACGACTTCGAGCGACGCTTCGAGTTTGAAGAAACTGAGGATCAGCTTGTTGCCGTGAATGAAATCAAAAAGGATATGGAAAGAAGCAGTCCTATGGACAGACTACTCTGCGGTGACGTAGGCTTCGGCAAAACCGAGGTTGCTCTCAGAGCCGTGTTCAAGTGTATTGCTGACGGTAAGCAGTGTGCTATTCTCGTACCGACCACAATACTTGCCTTCCAGCATTTTCAGACAATAAAGAAGCGCTTCGACGGCTTCCCCGTTGAAATCGATATGCTTTCCCGATTCCGTACCCAGAGCGAGAGAACGAAAATAAAGGCTCGTCTCAAGAGAGGCAGTATAGATATAATCGTGGGTACTCACAGTATTATTGCCAAGAGCGTTGAATTCAAGGATTTAGGTCTGCTTGTTGTTGACGAGGAGCAGCGCTTCGGTGTTGCACAGAAGGAAAAGCTCAAGGAAAAGTTTCCTGATGTTGACGTACTGACTCTTTCAGCTACGCCCATTCCCCGCACTCTCAATATGGCGATGACAGGCATCAGAGATATGTCGGTGCTTGAAATTGCTCCCGTGGGAAGACACCCGGTGCAGAGCTATGTTGTGCCTCACGATATGGAAATACTTGCCGAGGCTATGGAAAGAGAACTTCGCAGAGGCGGTCAGGTATATTACCTTCATAACCGTATAGAGTCCATAGATGCGAGAGTAGCTCAGATAAAAAAATATCTGCCCGACGCTAAAATAGGCATCGGACACGGCAAAATGACAGAGGAAGAGCTCAGTGAGGTCTGGAGAAAGCTTCTTGAAAACGAAATTGATATTCTTGTGTGTACTACTATAATAGAAACAGGTGTTGACGTACCTAACGTAAATACTCTCATTATCGAGGAAGCGGATAAAATGGGACTTGCTCAGCTTCATCAGATACGAGGCAGAGTAGGAAGAAGTACCAGAAGAGCCTACGCATATTTCACATACAATAAAAACAGAGAGCTTACGGAGATTGCACAAAGAAGGCTTTCTGCAATAAGAGAATTCACAGAATTCGGTTCAGGCTTCCGTATTGCTATGCGCGACCTTGAAATAAGAGGTGCGGGTAATATTCTCGGTGCACAGCAGCACGGACATATGGAGGCGGTAGGCTATGATATGTACCTTAAGATTTTATCCGAAACCGTTGATGAGGAAAAGACAGGTGTACCCGTTGAAGATAAGAAGGAATGCGTTGTGGACATTTCCGTTGATGCACACATTCCCGAAAGCTATATTGACGCGGTGAAAAACCGTATCGGTATGTATAAGAGAATTGCCTCAATCGAAACAGGTGAGGATGCTATGGATGTCATGGATGAATTCATCGACCGCTTCGGTGAGCCTCCTGCAAGCGTAAAGGGACTCATTGATGTAGCACTTCTCAGAGCGAAAGCGGCAAAGCTGGGTATATACGAAATCAAGCAGCAGAACGGTATGATACTTGCCTTTACTAATGAATTGAAGCCTGAGTTTGTTGCGGCAGTCGGTCAGAAGCTCAGAGGCAGAGCGATGATAAGTGCTGCAAAGATCTCTCCGTATATCTCCTTCAAGCTTCAGGGTAAGCAGCCCGTTGAGGCGATAAAGGAGCTTATAACGGCGTTAAGCAGTTGACAGTAGTCAGTAGTCACACGCGGACGTGAGAGGAAACAGTAAGACTCTACCCGCGCAAGTTAATATGATTTAAAAAAATAAGGTGGGCAAAGAATTATCTTCGCCCGCCTGTTTTTTATTTTAAACGCCCGCGGGGCGTTCCTGACTACTGACCCCTGACTACTCTTTATGTCACCTGACGTTAATGCAGAATAAAACGGTATATAGCATAAAAGTGTATGCCGCTACCGAGCAACACAAACACGTGAAAAATCGGATGCAGGAAGGGCTTTTTTGCACCGAGGCCGCAGAGTACGGCACCGATAAGATAGAAAACACAACCGAAAACAAGCCAACCGAAGCCGCCTTTACTGAGCTGACCGAGTTTCGGAACTGCACTCAGAAGCATTGAAAGACCGCATACTATATATGTTGCTATTGTAACCGCCTTGAGTCTCTCGAAAAAGAATATTTTTGAAAAGATGCCGAAAAGGGCACACGCCCATCCGCAGGCAAAGACGATTATACCGTGAGCAGGGCCGACCTCATAAAGAGAAATGAGAGCACAGGGGGTAGTTGTGCCTGCGATAAGAAGAGGAACGGCAGAATGATCAACAAGTCTTGCGATACGCTTTGCGTGGGAGGGTGCAAGACCGTGGTAAACCGAAGAGGCAGTGTAAACAGCAAGAAGAGTAATGCCGTAAACAAGGCTGCAAAGAATCTTTCTGCGTGTATCCGAATTTATAAGCATAAAAATAATTCCCGAAAGAGAAAGTACTGCTCCGACGAGATGAGTCAGGAAGTTCAGCCTTTCAATTTTTACGGGATATTCTATTATTTTTACATCCTTGAGCTTCATAATATCATCACCGATTACATTTTACAGTAATAAGCTTTTGCGGTCAATACACAATTGCATAAAAAGCGACAAATGGTATAAACATTAACAGATATATTTATCACTTTTTACAAAATTGGATAAATATTCAAAATCCACTTGAAAGTTGATGTCATTTTTGTTACTATCAAAATGAGCGGAAATCGGCCGCTTGGAAGTAATTTAAAATACAGTAATGAAAAAGAGGTGCAATATGGATAATTTTGGTATTTTTGATATCTTAGACCTTGTAGGCGGTCTTGCGCTTTTCCTTTTCGGTATGAATATAATGGGTGCCGCTCTTGAAAAAAAGGCGGGCGGTCAGCTCAAAAGCGTACTCGGAAAGATGACAGACAGTCCCGTCAAGGGCTTCCTTCTCGGTACGGGCGTAACTGCAGTTATTCAGTCATCGTCAGCTACTACCGTTATGGTTGTCGGCTTCGTTAACTCGGGTATTATGACTTTGCGTCAGTCCATCGGTGTTATCATGGGCGCCAATGTGGGTACAACAGTAACCGCGTGGCTTCTTTCACTTATGGCTATTGATGGTGCGGATACCTTTATGCAATTCCTCAAGCCCTCATCCTTTGTTCCTGTGCTTGCTATTTTCGGTGTGGCTATTCTTATGTTCAAAAAGAGCCACAAGAGCAAGGATACGGCAACGATTATCCTCGGCTTTGCGACTCTTATGACAGGTATGTCCATTATGTCAGAGTCGGTTGATGGTCTTAAGAATGTGCCCGAATTCACAAATATGCTCACTGCCTTTTCAAACCCCGCCTTGGGTGTAATCGCAGGTGCGGGTATCACTGCTATAATTCAGTCATCCTCCGCTTCTGTCGGTATTCTTCAGGCTCTTTCAGCAACGGGTGCAATTCCCTTCTCAATGGCTATCCCTGTTATTATGGGTCAGGGTATCGGTACAACCGTTACTGCTCTTATCTCATCGGCGGGTGCTAATAAAAACGCAAGACGTGCGGCTTTCGCACACTTCTATTTCAATGCAATCAGTACTCCCATACTTCTTGCAATTTTCTACGGACTCAATGCAGTTGTGGGCTTCGATTTCCTCGATGACAAGGTTAACGAGTTCTGGATTGCGGTTATCAATACCGCCTTCAAGCTTTGCTGCGTATGTCTCTGGATGCCCTTCACAAAGCTTCTTGAAAAGATTGCAACTCTTACAATCAAGGATAAGGACGAAAAAGAGCATTACGAAATTCTCGACGACAGACTTCTTGCTACTCCCGCTGTTGCAGTTGAGAGATGTAAGACCGTTACCGAAAGAATGGCTGAAATTTCTAAGATTGCAATTGACGGTGCTCTTAATCTTCTGGGCAACTACGACAAGGAACTTTATGACAAGGTTGTTGAGTACGAAAAGAAGGCCGACCGTTATGAGGACAGACTCGGCTCCTATCTTGTCAAGGTTTCGGCGCTTGAGCTTTCCGATGAGGATGCGGCTGAAGCAACAAAGCTTCTTCACATCATCGGCGACCTTGAAAGAATATCCGACTATGCAGTGAACATACTTAACTCCGTTGATGAGATAAGAGACAAAAAGCTCAACTTCTCAGGTGAATGTCAGAAGGAGCTTGAGGTTATGGTCAATGCGGTAAGAGGCGTTATTGATCTTTCCTATGAGGCGTTCAGTACCGGAAGTCTTGAAAAAGCAACTCTTGTTGAGCCTCTCGAGCAGGTTGTTGATGACCTTAAGGACGGTCTTAAAGCAAGACATATCAACCGTCTGCAGAAGGGTGAATGTACTATTGAGCTGGGCTTCGTACTGACTGACCTTCTCACAAACCTTGAAAGAGTTTCCGACCATTGCTCAAATATTGCAGGTCTTATCATTGAGATTTCCCACAAGGGTATGGATATACATAAGTATCTCAAAAAGGTTAAGAAGGGTGAAAACGATTTCAACGAAAGATATGCTGAGTTTTCACGGAAATTCTCCCTTGAGAACCTTTGATTGTACAAATCCTATGCAATTATAACGTTTGAGAAAAAATTAAAAGTATTGACATTTTTTATAAAGTTTGGTAATATATGCATACGGAAAGTAATCCGACAAAATAGGAGGTGTAACAATGGAAGTTTTAGGAACAGTATTCACAACAATCAAGGAAGTTCTTGCTATGATTCAGAAGTTCTTCAACGATATTATGGCTATGTTCAAGCCTGAAGAAGAAGGCGAAGACGCAGCAGAATAATTAAACAAATAAGAACCGCTACATCGTAGCGGTTCTTTTGTTTCAGTTGCTTGTTTTTACAATATCTGCAATAATGTCAACGCATTTTTCTTCACCGAGTATTCCACTGTCAAGGGAAATGTGGTAGTTTTCTGTAAGACCCCATTCTCTTCCGGTGAAGTATTTGTAATTCACCTTGCGGCGGGTATCCTTTTCTTCGAGACGCTTATTGGGGCTTTTATCCGTAACACCGTAAAGCTCTACAATTCTCTTGGCCTTATACTCTGTGGGGGCGTGGATGAAAACGTTAAGGCAGTCCTCTCTGTCACGAAGGATGTAGTCTGCACATCTGCCGACGATTACGCAGTTGCCTTTTTCGGCAAGGTCAAGGATTATCTTGCACTGTGCCGACCAGAGATAGTCAGTGGTGATAAGCTTACCAGAGGCGTGAGGCGCTACAGAGGAAAAGGCGTAGGAAAGCATACTCTTTCCGGGTGCATATTCGCCTGCATCTGCAATATAGGAGGGGTCAAAGCCTGTTTCCTTGGCAACCTCTTCAACCAGGGCACTGTCATAGTAGGCGTAGCCTAATTTATCGGCGAGAGCCTTTGCAATCGTTCTTCCGCCTGAGCCGAACTGTCGGCTGACGGTTATAATTTTCTTTTTCATCGGGGTACCTCCTTTGTATGAAAGATCTTTTCTTCATAATTATTATAGCATCAGGGGCTTTATTATCACAAGATAAAAAATTAACAAATAAATTCGGTAATTTTCACATTGTACTCTTGTGCAGTTTTTACATTGTCGGAATACACAATATATAGATGTAGTTTGACAAAACGCGTCAATAAGAGCAAAAGTGTATTAGTTTGAGGCTTTAAAAGAAATAACATTGATATTTTTATGTAAAAAATGAACAAATATTAAGTTTTTATAAAAAAACAGTTGACTTTATCTGCAATAAGGAGTAAAATGTCCTTGAACAATGTGGGGGGAAGTGTCCCCTCTGAACTATGACACTCTTTCGAAAGGAGATAAAACTATGATTAACTGGGACAATTTAATGATGGTTTGGGATGAGTTCCTTAAGTTTATGGACAAGGTAGTTCAGTGGCTTCAGTACGTATTTGGTGTTACTGATGAATGGCCTCCGAAGCCCTTCCCCGATATCAACGAAGAACAGCAGTAATAGTTTGAAAGGAGAATTTAGCTATGGATTGGCCTATGATTGAAGATGTATATCTTGCTCTCACTAGAATCTTCGACGGTTTCCTTAAATTCCTTTACAACATTTTTGGAAAAGACGCCGAGTAATTAACCGACGAATGAACCCCGCAGTTTACTGCGGGGTTTACTTTTTTATCCGTAAGTGTTAGAATATAATCATAACAAAGAGGAGGAAGCACTATGCTTGATTTTTTAAATAAGGTTGATATAATTTACGAAGAAGCCTTTGCTTCTGTTATGAAAAATGAGGTCGAGCCGTACCTTCAGAAAAAAGGCAGAGAAGGTGAGCTTTTTGCTTCCGACGGTACTCTTCTTCACTATGAGGCTTATGAAAAGCTTCTTTCGAGAGGCAGTATAGTTATTCTTCACGGCTTTACGGAAAGTGCTGAGAAATTC
>JAZUAZ010000117.1:0-1921 GCA_045638245.1 Acutalibacteraceae bacterium
TTTTCAGTCTGGAGGAAGTAATATGAAAATGTCATTCAGATGGTACGGCTATGACGATCCCGTATCATTAAAGTACATCAGTCAGATTCCCAATATGCGTTCAATCGTATCAGCGGTTTACGAGGTTAAGCCGGGTCAGGTATGGCCTGAGGAATCCATCGAAAAGATGGTAAAGGAGTGTGAAAAGCACGGTCTTGTATTCGATGTTGTTGAGTCAATCCCCGTATCAGAGGACATCAAGCTCGGCAGTGACAACAGAGATGAGCTTATCGAGGTTTACTGCGAAAATATCCGCCGCTGTGCAAAGTACGGCATCAAGTGTGTAACCTATAACTTTATGCCCGTTTTCGACTGGACAAGAACTCAGCTCGATAAGGAAGCTCCCGACGGTTCAACAAGCCTTGTTATGTACTGGGAGCAGATGAAGGGACTTGATCCCCTTGTTGACGACATCGACCTTCCCGGCTGGGATGCAAGCTACACCAAGGATGAAATCAAGGACCTTTTCAGAAAATATGCAGTTATCGGTGAAGCAGGTCTCTGGGAAAACCTCGAATACTTCCTTAAGAAGGTTATCCCTGTTGCAGAGGAATGCGGTGTAAGAATGGCTATTCATCCCGATGATCCTCCGTACCCCATTTTCGGTCTTCCACGAATCATCACCAATGAAGAAAATCTTGACCGTTTCCTTAAGATCGTTGATTCACCCGCAAACTCACTTTGCCTCTGCACAGGCTCGCTCGGTTGTGCGGCTACCAACGATGTGGTTAAAATGGTAAGAAAATACAGTGCAATGGACAGAATTGCCTTTATGCATATCCGTAACATTCTCATTATGGATGACGGATCCTTTGAGGAAAGCGGACACCTTTCAAAGTGCGGCAGTATCGATATGTACGAGGTTGTGAAGGCTCTTGTAGAAACAGGCTTTGACGGTTATGTGCGTCCCGACCACGGCAGAATGATATGGGGCGAAACAGGCCGTCCCGGCTACGGACTTTATGACAGAGCTCTTGGTGCAACATATATAAACGGTCTCTTTGAGGCCTGCGAAAAGGCAAATAAATAAGGAGGTACAGCAATGCTTAAAAATGTACTCAATACAGATCTCAGCGGTAAAGTTGCCGTTGTAACAGGTGCAGGCGGCGTGCTCTGCTCAGGCTTTGCAAAAACACTTGCAAGAGCAGGTGCAAAAGTAGCTCTTCTTGACCTCAACGAAGAAGCTGCAAGAGAATTTGCTGATGAAATCACCGCTGAGGGCGGTATAGCAAAGGCCTACAAGTGCAACGTACTCGACAAGGATATATGTAACGCAGTTGCAGATGAAATCGAAAAGGATTTCGGCAAGTGCGACATTCTCATCAACGGTGCGGGCGGTAATAACGCAAGAGCAACAACCGATAAGGAATACTACTTCTCAGGAGACATCGACGAGGATTGCAAAAACTTCTTCAACCTTGACGCTGACGGAGTTTCTTTTGTGTTCAACCTCAACTTCCTCGGTACTCTTATTCCCACTCAGGCTTTTGCAAAGCAGATGCTCGGCAGAGAGGGCTGTAACATTATCAATATTTCATCAATGAACGCTTTCACACCTCTTACAAAGATTCCCGCATATTCAGGTGCAAAGGCGGCGATTTCAAACTTCACACAGTGGCTCGCAGTTCACTTCTCAAAGGAAGGTATCCGTGTAAATGCAATCGCACCGGGCTTCTTCTCAACAAAGCAGAATGCGGCCCTTTTATGGAATCCCGACGGCTCACCCACAGCAAGAACAGGCAAGATTCTTGCCGCTACTCCTATGGGACGCTTCGGTGAGGCAAAGGAGCTTGACGGCGCACTTCTCTTCCTTATCAACAATGATGCCGCAGGCTTCATCACAGGCGTAGTGCTTCCCGTTGACGGCGGCTTCTCATCATAC
>JAZUAZ010000118.1:0-4886 GCA_045638245.1 Acutalibacteraceae bacterium
CCGCTCGACACATCCATAAGTACTGCCGCTTTTGCTTTTACGTTGATTTCTTCACCCTCGGCGGATACGGGAAATATGAGCAGGGATACACTCAGGGTAAACAATAACAGATATGAAATTACTTTTTTCAACATTATCACCTCTTGGTATTTATATGTGAGAGGCGGGAGGTTTATTAGTAAGGCGGGAGGAAAAGGAAAAGGTAGTAGGAGTTAGATTAGTAAAGATGATACTTGACCTTTTACCTCTTATTTTATATAATAATGTTACTTTAAAACTCAAAGGAGTAACAGATGAAGGTTAAGTTTTATACTCTCGGCTGTAAGGTCAATCAGTACGAAAGTCAGGCGATGACCGAGCAGCTTTTAAATAAGGGCTACGAGCTTTGTGAGGGCGACGAAAAAGCCGACGTTATCGTTGTAAATTCCTGCACCGTAACAAACGAGGCTGACCGCAAAACCCGCCAGGCAGTACGCCGCTTCAAAAAGAATAATCCCGACTCGGTGGTGGTCCTGACAGGCTGTGTGCCTCAGGCTTATCCCGAGAAGGCAAGAGAGCTTAATGAGGCCGATATCGTACTCGGCAACAAGAGCAACCACCTTCTTGCTTCGTCCCTCGATGAATATTTCACCTCGGGCTGCCGTGTTTTCGGCGTTAGTGAGCATAAAAAAGGTGACCCCTTCTGCGTTCAGACCATCAGCCGCTTCGAGGAAAGAACAAGAGCCTCGGTCAAAATTCAGGACGGATGTAACCGCTTCTGCTCTTACTGTGCTATTCCCTACGCAAGAGGAAGAGTGCGCTCAAAGCCTCTTGATGTGATAAAAGATGAAATCCGCACTCTTGCTGACAATGGCTATAAGGAGGTTGTGCTTGTAGGCATCAACCTTTCCTCCTACGGCAGTGACATAGATGTTACCTTCCCCGATGCAGTTAAAGTCGCAGACAGCACCGAGGGCATTTTAAGAGTACGCCTCGGCTCACTTGAGCCAGACCACCTTACCGATGAAGTAATATCCGAGCTTGCAAAATGCAAAAAGCTTTGTCCTCAGTTTCATATTTCACTCCAGAGCGGCTGCGACAGTACTCTCAAGGCTATGAACAGACACTACAACACCGAGGAATACCGCCGTATTGCAAAAAAGCTTCGTGAAAGCTTTTCCGACTGTACCCTTACAACGGATATTATGGTAGGCTTCGCAGGTGAAACGGAAGATGATTTTCGCGAGAGCGTAGCCTTTGCGGAAGAAATCGGCTTTGAGAAGGTACACGTTTTCCCCTACTCGATAAGAAAGGGTACGAGAGCAGAAAAACTGCCGGGACATCTCGACAAATCGGTCAAGGAGGAACGAAGCCGCATTATGATTGAAAGAACGGAGAATATCCGCCGAGAGTTTCTTGAAAATCAGATTGGCAAAACCGTCGAGGTGCTTTTCGAGACGGCAGACGGTGAGGGCTTCATCACGGGGTACACTATGAATTATACCCCCGTAAAGGCAAGGCTCAGTGAGGATTTCTGCGGAAGACCGGTAAGCATAAAAATAACCGGTGCCGAGAATGATTTCTGCATCGGCATTACGGAAGAAAAGTAGCCAGTAGTCAGTAGTCAGGAAATTTATAGAATTGTCATATATTAAAAGGGAGGGCTCACCGCCCTCCCTGATGTTTTTATTTTACAATAATTACAGAATTTTTCTGTTCAAGTCCCATAGGTGCAATTTTTTCTGTCATAAGAGAAAACTTATCGGTTGTACTGCACTGCAAATCATATATCCGCTTTGAAAAAGCATCCTCAAAAACTGCATCAGAATGCTTCGTAATAATAGGAAGTTTTGCATTCTTAAGAAGGGAAAGTCCTTTTTGGTTTGCCGCAAGTACCTTTATATACGGCGGTGTGCTTTCTGAATACTCCTTCGGGATTTTAAGATAGATATTCATAATCTCACGGCGTACTCTCGAATGAGTATAATTCTTGCTTTTTGCCGCTGCATAAAGACTTTCAAGACTGTCTGCTGATTTAACGGCATTGTATATTCTGTCGGAAAGTCCCTTCAGGTCTGTAACGTAAAGGGAGTATTCCTCTTTGGGTGTTTCCCTGAGTGCCGAAAGTATGGCTCTTTCTGCGTATTTCACACTGTAAAGCTCTTCACCGTACTGTAAAGAAAAGGCCGGTACGAAACCCGAAACGTCACCCTCTGCTGCAAGCTCTCTTATTTTGCTTGCCGAAGCAAAGCTTTCCGCCGTTTCGGTACTGTCGTGACCTACCGCCATACGCTTAACCGGCAATATATCACAGTCAGGACAGTATCTCTTTATCTGCTTTATATATTCAACAGCAAGAGTACTGTTCGGGCAACGGAGAATTTCCGAAACATCCGCACCGCAGATTTCATCGGTACTCTCATAAAGTGCCGCAGGATAGCTGAAGCCTTCGCTCATAAGCTCTTTTATGCGTCGGGACACATTTTCATTCTCTGTAGCCTCAGCACAACGGTATAAAAGCTCTTTACTGTCGCTTTCACTGCCGAAGGAGAGAAGCTCAATCCCCATAGCCGCAAGAAGACTTATACTTCCTCTCGCGAAGCTTTCGGCAGAGCTCATTGCCCAGGGTACGGGTAAATCTATAACAAGGTCGGCGCCGCCTCTGATTGCCGCTTCAGCTCTTTTGTGCTTGGGAAGAACCGAACATTCTCCACGCTGGACAAAATTGCCGCTCATAACACACACAACAGTATCCGCACCCGCCTGACGGGTTTTCTCTATGTGATACATATGTCCGTTATGAAAGGGATTGTATTCACTGACTATACCTGCAACCACGGTGACACCTCCTTTTGTCAATAAAAAGTATATGAGGCTGTTGCGTTGCAACAGCCTCTCGTGTTTAATTAGCCTTCGATAGCTTCAACGGGGCAACCGTCTGCACATGCGCCGCAATCGATGCAAGCATCAGCGTCGATAACGAACTTGCCGTCACCTTCTGAAATAGCACCAACGGGGCAACCGTCTGCACATGCACCGCAGGAGATGCAATCATCGTTAATTACAAATGCCATTTGTCTTGACCTCCTTTTAAATTGGTGATTTCATTGTAACACATAATTTTCAAATATCAATACCTATTTTGATTTTTTTTTGATTTTTTCAGTATTTTACTAAATTTTTATACATTTTTATATGTAAAATCCTTCCCCTCGGAATAAAAAACAGTTTTTCTATTGTAAAAAGCTTCTTTATATTGTATAATGTCATAGATTATGTTTGATTTATATGAGGTTAAACCATGTTCGATAACATAAAAGCGACGGAAGGCTTTAAAAACTCAATATCTGTTGCATTAGCTTCAGGGAAGCTTTCTCATGCACTTATTCTTGAAGGCAGTGATGACGAATCTCGTTTTCTTGCTGCAACCGAAATAGCTTCGGCCATTATGTGCGAAGGGGAAACCAAACCTTGCGGAGTATGCTCTCACTGTTTGAAATGCTCCAAGGGAATCCACCCCGACCTTCACATTGTTGAAAAAACAGATGACAGTGCCATGATCAAGGTTGATGCAATACGAGCGCTGAAAACAACGGCTCTGCTTTTCCCGAATGAAGCTAAGAAAAGTGTTTTCATTATCCGTCAGGCTAATCTTATGAATCCTCAGGCACAGAATGCCCTGCTCAAAATTTTCGAGGAGCCCGCTTCCCACCTCTGCTTTATACTCACCTGCCCCTCAAAGGGTGCATTTCTTGATACCATAATTTCAAGAGCAACTATCTATTCTCTCGGCGAGGAAATCATCGAGCAGACTGCAAGTGATAATAAAGCTGATTCTCTCGCTTCAGAGCTCATTGCAACGCTTGCCTGTGAAAATGAATTCTCATTCATAAAGAAAACTGCTGTTTTTCAGAAGGATAAAAAGCTTTTTGCTTCTGTGATATCGGCTATGATTCCCATAGCAAGAGATGCCCTCGTTATGCGAAGCGGTGGCAAGGATATGCTTTGCAGTGACAATACAGCCGCAAAAAAACTTGCTTCGAGTTTTACACAGAAAAAAATTGCAAATCTTCTTTCGCAGCTCAGAGAGTTTTCCGATTCATTACAGTTTTCTCCCAATCATAATCTTGCAGTAACGAGGCTTTGTTCACTGCTCTACTCAATCAAAACCAACTAACTAAAGGAGTTTTATATATGGCAGAAATTATTTCGGTACGCTTCAAGGAGGTAGGAAAGAATTACTACTTCGACCCCAAGGGCGCTAAATATAACAAGGGTGACAAGGTAATCGTTGAAACCGCAAGAGGTCTCGAATGCGGTGAGGTTACAATTGCAAACCGTGAAATTTCCGATGAGGAAATCACCTCCCCTCTCAAGCCCGTGCTCAGAATGGCTAACGAGGCTGACCTTACAACCGTAAGAGAAAACAGAGAAAAGGAAAAGGCCGCCTTTGATGTGTGTCTTGAAAAAATACAGTATCACAAGCTTGATATGAAGCTCGTTGACGTTGAATACACCTTTGACAGAAACAAGATTCTCTTTTACTTCACCGCTGACGGCAGAGTTGACTTCCGTGAGCTTGTAAAGGATCTTGCGGCGGTTTTCCGCACCAGAATCGAGCTTCGCCAGATAGGCGTAAGAGACGAAAGCAAAAAGGTAGGCGGTCTCGGAATCTGCGGCAGACCCTTCTGCTGTAACACCTTCCTCGGTGACTTCCAGCCCGTTTCAATCAAGATGGCAAAGGAGCAGAGTCTTTCACTCTCCCCCGTTAAAATCAGCGGAACCTGCGGCAGACTTATGTGCTGTCTCAAATATGAGCAGGAGGCTTATGAGCATCTTCTTCGTGTAACACCCAAAAACGGTGCTATTGTTGAAACAAAGGAAGGCAAGGGTACTGTTGTGGACTT
>JAZUAZ010000119.1:0-1929 GCA_045638245.1 Acutalibacteraceae bacterium
ATTTTTGAGAAGCGGCAGGCAGGAAAGTACCTTTGCGGCATTTTCGTCGGTTGCGGCACTTACAGAAAGGGCAACGAGCACCTCGTCAACGTGAAGACGGGGGTTTTTACTGCCGAGATAGCTGACCTTGAGGTCCTGCACCGGCTCAATAATTGAAGCGGGGAGAAGCAGAAGCTCGTCATCGAGACCTGCAAGAGCCTTAAGCGCATTGAGAATTGCGGCAGAAGCGGCACCTAAAAGCTCCTTCGTTTTACCTGTTACGAGAGTGCCGTCGTGAAGCTCGATTGTTGCGGCAGGAGCGTCGGTTTCCTTGGCAACTCTGTTTGCTTCGGTTGCTACGGCTCTGTCTTTAAGGCTGATGCCGTACTTATTCATAAGAAGGTAAAGCTTTTCTGTTTCCTTCCCGGTGTTGCTTCCGTTTCTGCTGTCGCAGAGACAACCGTAATATCTGCGGATAATCTCCTGGAAGGAGGCTTCACGCACTGCGGTATCGTCAATAATACAGTTGCCGACCATGTTTACACCCATATCTGTCGGTGACTTGTAGGGTGATTCGCCGTAGATTTTATTGAATATTGCCTGAAGCACGGGGAAAATCTCAACGTCACGGTTGTAGTTGACGGTGGGAATGCCGTATGCCTCGAGATGGAAGGGGTCGATCATATTCATATCATCAAGGTCAGCGGTAGCCGCCTCGTAAGCGAGGTTGACGGGATGGCTCAGGGGAAGATTCCATACGGGGAAGGTTTCGAACTTTGCATAGCCTGACTTGATGCCCCTGAGATTTTCGTGATAAAGCTGAGAAAGGCAGGCTGCCATTTTCCCGCTTCCCGGGCCGGGTGCAGTTACGACAACGATGTTTCTCTCTGTTTCAATGTAGTCGTTTTTACCGTAGCCTTCTTCGGAAACAATGAGAGGTACGTTGGCAGGATATCCGGGAATTTTATAGTGGGTGAAAACCTTGATGCCAAGCTCCTTGAGGCTTTTTGTAAAGTTGTCTGCGGTGCCCTGACCGTCATACTGTGTGACAACAACTGAGCCGACGAAAAGTCCCACGCTTCTGAAAAGGTCAATCAGGCGGAGAACTTCTTTATCATAGGATATATTAAGGTCACGGCGAAGCTTCTTTTCCTCGATGGCCTTTGCGCTTACCGCGATGACGATTTCAGCCTCATCCTTAAGCTCGAGAAGCATTTTCAGCTTACTGTCGGGCTCAAAGCCGGGGAGCACTCTTGCGGCGTGATGATCGTCAAAAAGCTTGCCTCCGAATTCAAGATAAAGCTTGCCACCGAACTGAGAAACTCTTTCTCTGATTTTCTGTGACTGGGTTCTTATATACTTTTCATTATCAAAGCCTATTCTCATAATATATAAAACCTCCGAATAAAATACCAAAGATAAATATAACACAGAATTTAAAAATTTTCAATAAGAAACTGTTATTAAGGAATAATTTGTTGTATAATGGTGCAGGGTGAACAAAAATGAACTATGACAGATTGTATAAAAGAGCAAAAAATATTATTGGAGATAAAACGCCTCTTTATAAAGACTGCGGACTTATCTGCGGCGGCGCCTGCTGTAAGGGTGACAGCGGTACGGGAATGTTGCTGTTTCCCGGGGAGAAAACCGCCCTTGAGGTGATGGAAAAGGACGGAGTACGTCTTGCGGTGTGCGACGGCAGCTGCCACAGAAGTGAAAGACCCCTTTCCTGTATGATTTTTCCTTTCTTCCCTTATATTACAACAGAGAGCAGAATAAAGGTTATACCTGACATAAGAGGATACAGCGTATGTCCGATTGCGAGAGCTCCTGAGGGTATACGTTTTGACAGAGGCTTTCTTATGCGTGTGAAAAAGGTGGGCAGGCTTCTTTATGAAGATGAAGAATGCAGAAAATTCCTGACCGAAACAAGCAGAGAAATCGATA
>JAZUAZ010000120.1:0-6343 GCA_045638245.1 Acutalibacteraceae bacterium
TTTATCAGACAAAACATCTGTAAATTGCTTTAATCGCATAACTGCATATATTCCGCAAGGAATACTAAACCTTTTTATATGTGTCAGGTACATCAGACCTTGGCACTCAACCCTCATATACTCCTTTGTATAGCGATATCAATATGATATATAGCGTCAGCTCTTGACTTTAGACAAAAAATCTGCGATAATAGCAAAAATGACTATTTTGTGAGGTTCGCTATATGAATAAAATAACAATAATCGGCACCGGCAGTGTCGGCTCAACAATCGCATACACCCTTACTACTATGGGTATAGCTAACGAAATCGTTATGATTGACGTTAATACTAAAAAAGCTATGGGCGAGGCTCTCGACATCCGTCAGGGTGTACCCTTCTGTGGCTCATGCTCAATCTATGCAGGCTCATATGCAGATGCAAGAAATTCCGATATTGTTATTATCACCTCAGGTGTTGCAAGAAAGCCCGGTCAGACAAGACTCGACCTTGCTCAGACAAACGTGGATATTCTCAAGAGCATTATTCCTCAGATTACAAAGTATGCTCCCGAGGCTACATACGTTATAGTAAGTAACCCCGTAGACATTCTCACCTACACATTCTGCAAATGCTCAGGTATTCCCGAGGAAAGAATAATCGGCTCAGGTACCATTCTTGATACCTCAAGACTCAGAAGCCGCCTTGCCGAGTATTTCTCCCTCAGCCAGCAGAACGTACATGCTTACGTACTCGGCGAGCACGGTGATTCATCAGTTATCCCCTGGTCAATAGCAAACATATCAAATGTACCCGTCAAGGAGTACAGCAGATCCTTTGCAAAGTCCGGTATTATCGTTCCCCCAACTCTTAACCTTGACGAAATTGAGGATTACGTACGCAAATCAGGTGCAAGAGTCATCGAAAGAAAGGGCGCAACCTTCTATGCGGTTTCAATGTCGGTCTGCCACATCTGTAAATGCCTTCTCAGCGGTATCGACACAACTATGACCGTTTCAACAATGCTCCACGGCGAGTACGGCATTGATGACGTTGCAATGAGCCTTCTCACCGTTGTGGGTCACAACGGCGCTCACAGCAAGGTTATGCTTCCTCTCACGGATGCTGAAATCTGGGCTCTTCACAAGAGTGCAGAAAGCCTTAAGGATATTATCAGACAGACAAATATATAATAAAAAACAGTCGGGAACTTTCCCGACTGTTTTTTATTATATGGCGGTATTCATATTGTCCTCGGTGGACAGCCGTTACTTTCTTGAAAGAAAGCGACCAAAGAACTTTTCTTATTCACCGCAGTTTTTTATCAGATACAGTTGCAAAACTTCCGAATCAGTCTGCAGGAATAAAAATCGGATCCCGGTATTCTGTAATTACCCTCAAAACTATGTTATCCTGATTATCATATCTGATCTTGAGAGTTTCATTACCATATTCGTCACATTCAAAAACATCTCTGTTAAGTATTATTCCGTCACCGTTTCTGTCAAACCGATAAAGTACAGACGAAGTCCTGTTTCCCTTGTTATCATATCCGTACATTTCTTTGAGATGTAAAACCCAACTGCCGTTTTCATCAACAAAATAACTGGTGCGCGATACTTTGTTGCCCTCGGTGTCGTATTCATAAACATATTTGCGGTACATATCCAAGTTGCCCTTTTCATCGGGTCGATAGTGCACATAAGAAAGCTCGTTACCCATGGAATCATACTCGTAAGTGTTTTTTCTATCCAGAACTTCGTTACCGTTTTCATCAGTTTTATAATATTTATATAAAACCTTGTTCCCCTTGTCATCATACGCAGAAACATGCTTGCAGTCAAAAGTTTGGGTTCCGTTTTCATCAAGAATGTAATCTACAGACAATATCTCGTTGCCCATTGAGTCATACTCGTAAACGTGTTTGTAGTTTACCGCTTTGTCACTGTTTTCTTTATCAGAATAAATAGCAGATAAAACCTTCTCACGGCTGTCGTTATATACAAAATCATATTTACTGCTCAACACTTTTTCCCCGTTTTCATTGAGAGAATAGATAGCATGCAGCACTTTATTTCCTTTATCGTCATATTCGTCAACAACTACGGAAACAACATCGTTTTCGTCATTGTATATGCGACTGTTTTGTTTGTGAATTTGTTTTTTGAAGAGTATACGGTAGCCTTCAGGGGCTTCGATAATATTATTTTCTGAGATGATTGTTTTTTTCATATTCTTCTCCTTTTTGCAATAGAAGTTCAATATCATACTACCATAATATCCAAGTTTTTACAAGGTCTGTATTATGTAACGATAAATATTATTGATTGACCAACAATAAAAGCAGATGAGAGTTTCCCATCTGCTCTTTACTTTATTTCCCGCAGTTTTTATCAAAGGCGGGATTGAATGCGTAAAAGTTCTTTTCATTGAGCTTATCCGTTGCAAGACGTAAACCCTCACCGAAGCGCTGATAGTGTACGATCTCCCTTTGTCTGAGGAATTTTATTACATCGCACACGTCAGGATCGTCAATAAGTCTGAGGATGTTATCGTAGGTTGTTCTCGCCTTCTGCTCTGCCGCCATATCCTCGTGAAGGTCTGTTATTATATCTCCCTTTGACTGCAGATACGCCGCTGTGAAGGGTACGCCTGCCGCACTCGAAGGATAAACGCCTGTTGTATGGTCAACGAAGTAGGCATCGAAGCCGCACTTTTTAATTTCCTCACAGGAAAGGTTTTTCGTCAGCTGATAGACGAGGGTACCTATCATCTCAAGGTGACCGAGCTCCTCGGTACCTATTGAAGAATTTAAATGGTTATGTTATAACAGGTTGCTTTCATAATCCCCTCTATCCTTGAATACAATAGAATCACTATTTCAGACAAAGAAGTGGTTATGCGTATGATACTTAATCCTGAAAAACTGTTCACATTAAGAACAGAAAATTCAGAGATGTCAGAAATTATCGTACAAACCTTATTGGAACAAATAGAAAATAAACGCAACAATCCCGATTTATCAAAACCTAAAGATATACATAACCAAAGCAAGTCTAAACCAAAGGAGATGAATAATAATGTTCTATCCATTTATGATGTATAACCAATCTAACAGAGGCCCAAGTGTGATTGACGATAAAGAAACAGAATACAAAGTATTCGTTTATTGCAGAGTCAGTACAGACAAAGAAGATCAGCAAAACAGTCTTGAATCACAGAAGGATTTTTTTAATGAACTCAAAAAAGAACACGACAATTGGACTACTTTTGAGTTGTTTTTCGATGAAGGAATCAGCGGCACTTCTTTAGAACACCGTACTCAATTCAATGAGATGACTAGACGGGCAAAAAACGGAGAGGCTAACCTTATCCTTGCAAAAGAAGTGTCGAGATTTTCCAGAAATGTCCGTGAGACTTTAAACCTGGTATATGAATTAGAAGCAAAAGGCGTATATATTTATTTTATAGCCAATGGTTTATATACGAAAAACACCGAGGATAAACACTATCTTAATCACATAGTTACTGCAGCAGAAGATGAAAGCCACATCATATCCGCAAGAGTAAAATTCGGACAAAACATTAAAATGCTCAGAGGTGTAACCTTTGGCAGAAAAGAAATGTTTGGTTACACAATAGAAAGAGATCCCCGGACAAAAGAGCAAAGATACAAAATAAATGAAGATGAAGCTGTAGTCATAAGAAAAATCTACGAATGGTTTTCTATGGGTGACGGAACCCATAGAATCGCAAGACGTTTGGAAGAACAAGGCGTTCACACAAAAAGATATGCACAGGGTTGGTCAAACACTGTTATATTAAGAATCCTTCGCAATGAAAAATATGCCGGTCACTTATTCCAAGGTAAAACATACACCCCGGATATGCTTACACATAAAAAGAAATATCAGAAAGATGAAGAAAAATGGGTAAAGCTGTATAATCACCATACCCCAATCGTTGATGTAGAATTATGGAATAAGGTTCAAGCTATACTAAATGAAAAATCACCATCTGAAGAGCAAAAACTAAAACATTCTAACAGATATTGGTTGTCCGGCAAAGTTTTTTGCGGTGTTTGCGGCGGCAGATACATATCATGTAATAAAAAGAAAAAAAACTGTACCTATAAAGCCTGGGTTTGCTTTGAAGCTCAGCAACGAGGTGTATACAAAGAAGATACTGTTGATGGTATTCCCCGTGGTTGCAATAGCGGCGGTATGATTAATGACCGTCTTTTAAGAATTGCCGTGCATGACCTCATAATTGAACATATACAATTCAATAAAAACAGATTGATTTCAGACACATTAAAACAAGAAGATGAAAAGATCACTCCAAAGAAAAACAACAAGCGATTAATAAACAAATTAAAAAAGGATATTGAATTAAAAAAACAGGCTAAACTCAACTTATATGAAGATAAACTGTTGGGCAGGTGTTCACAAAAAGATTACGATTATTTCGAACAGAAATTCAATAAGGAAATACAGGAGCTTGAAGATCATTTGTCCATCGAAATAGCAGATGAAGAAAAAATCCAAACTGTTAAAAATCAAACCGCCGAGACTCTCAAAATGATTGAATATATGTTATCCCTTGAAGACAATGATTTTAACGATGATCTGTATGCACGAATCATAAAAAAAATAGTTGTGTATCCTGAACATATTCTTGAAATTCACCTTAATACTTATCCTGAACCTTTCTTTTTACATTTTACCGTAAAAGGTAAATTGGATAAATATGATGCTGTATTTACACCGTATACCAGAGAAGAAGCAATAGCAATCATCGGTGACAAAATCACAAATTGCCCAGGAGTAAAGAAGAGTTCGAAAAGCAAAACAACAAAAGAAGATTGATATTGTAACAAGGGAAAATCCTGCGCCTTTTATAGGAGCAGGATTTTTCAACATTAAAACTATAAACCTTTCAACAATTATATATAGCTATATTGAAGAGTAAATTTCCATTATTATTAGTTTCTTTCTTTTTGTTATTTTCCTATTACAAACGTTCTATGTGCTCCTTAACCATAATTTTTATTTTTTGACTCAACCGATGATTCCTCTCTTTAGCAGCTCCGTAGGTCAGATTCATCTTCTCTGCGATTTTCCTGAGACTCAGCTTATCTTTGTAAACATATTTATATAACTGCTGGTCTGCGGGGTTGAGATTATCTATAATTTCTACATTAAGACTATCTATTATGCTTTCCGACACCTTACCTTCAAAAAGCACGATATCATCAGTACCGTAACAGTCGTACAGCTCCAAGTCAGCTTCATCGAAGCAGATATGGCGTTGCTTTCTTCTGTTCATTTCCGTGTACTTTTTCTTTATCAGATTGTTGGTTACAGCAAAGAGCCACGAGCTTGTGTTTGTATGTATGTTGCCCTCGAAAACATTTACGCACAGATAATAAAAGGCATCAGCTATCACATCATCGATTTCGTCAGGGCAGCTGTTGAGCTTGCGTTCGCATAATTTTTTCAGATCATCACTATGCTGTAACCACATTTTTTTACACAGTTCTTCTTTTTCATTATCAACAACTCTCACAGTCTTTCCCCTTCTGTAAATCTAAAAAAATTATCGAAGCACAGATCATATCAAATACTGCTATTAAAACTTATTTGTCGCAGATACACATTTCTGCTTTTTTCGACAAATTCATTATAACTTTCCCTAATATATTTGTCAACAATATATTTGCACTAAAACTATTTACAAGTAATATTATTTCTGATATTATATTATTGTCATTCCGGACATGTCAAAAGTGCTATAGCCAAACGTTTTAATTAAGGAATGATAAAACATCATAAGGGAATGATAACTATGAGTCAGAATCAAGAAAATTTTAAAAGGGGGTGTGCAGAAGTTCTCGCCCTGTACCTTTTAAGTAAGGAAGATATGTACGGTTATCAGATCACACAGCGTATGGAAGAAAAAAGCGGCGGTCGCTTCACTATGCTCGAAGGTACTCTTTATCTCATTCTGTATAAGCTTGTGGATGCCGGTTACATCAAGTCATATACAAAGCTTGTTGGTAAAAAGAGAACGAGAAAGTATTACCATCTTGAAGAAAGCGGCAGAGAGTATCTGAAAGAAATTCTCAAAGAATACGACGATGTGACTCTTGGCATTTCTCTTATCCTTGACCGTAAACCATCCTCTGATATTACTTCTGTGAAAAACAACATGGTGAGCAATAATTAGGGAGATATTTATGCACGCAACAGAAAAAGAAATCGAAAAATATCTTTCAGAAATCCGGGATGGCCTTGTTTGCAGCAGGAAATTAAAAAAAGAGATAATAAACGAAATCGAAGGTTTTGTTTATGACTATGCAGAG
>JAZUAZ010000121.1:0-2357 GCA_045638245.1 Acutalibacteraceae bacterium
GCAGCAGAAATCGTGTCAATTCCGAGCTCGTCAAGCTCATAGTTCCACTTGATAATTTTTTCAATATCGTCATTCATAAGGTTAGGACCTAAAAGACCGAGAGTTTCAAGCTCGGGGCCCTTGATGTTCTTACCCTCATAGCGTACGCGTCTTTCGCACTTCATCGGGCAGGAATAGCATCCGCCGTTTTTGATGAGGTGCTTTTCTGCAAGCTCCTCACCCGAAACCTTTTCAAAGTTTTCGAAGCGTCCGTCACCGAAGTTCTTTGTTGCAAGAATTCTGTGAGCCTGCATGGGAGCAACAAGACCTGCCGTACCGAGCTTTGAAAGCTGAGCACCCGTGATAGGATGACGCTTTAACTGCATCTTCCACTGCTCATTGAGGAAATCGAGCCTTTCCTGATCGTGAATCTCAGGATGAATATGAGTACCCCTTGCAGTTACAAGCTTAAGGTTTTTATCACCGAAAACAGCACCTACACCGCCACGGCCTGCAGTTCTTTCACCACTGAAAACGCCCGCATAAAGCACCTTGTTTTCACCTGCGGGACCGATGGTAATACAGCTTGTACCTGACGGGAACTGCTTCTGTACTGCGCCTGTCATCATACCCTTCATTTCGGGCACATCGTGGAAGGTTATTTTGTCGTCATCAATTTCAATCCAGGTAAGCTCCTTTGCTTTGCCTGTGATTACCATTGCATCCCAACCGGCTTTCTTAAGTCGTCTGCCGAAGGGACCGCCACAATTTGATGAGGTGAGAAGTCCCGTAAGAGGTGAAACGGTTGAAATGTTGAAGCGTGTTGATGAGGGTGACTTACATCTTGTAAGAGGACCTGTTGAAACAACAAGCCAGTTATCCTCGTCAAATGCCTTCATACCGGGCTTAATGTGCTGAAGCAGAATGTCAGCAGCCATAATTTTACCGCCGATTGTTCTCTTTCTGTCCTCGTCTGTCCAGGGAAATTCGCTGTGAGTTTTATTGGTAAGGTCAACAAAAAGCACCTTACCCATATAGCCTTTTAAATTTGTCATAAGTGCGCTCCTTAAAAATTAAGATTAAGAGTGTCCGTTTTATTTTCATCAAATATAAGTATCCTGCCGCTTAAGCTGCTGTCCCTTGTCAGAAGGTATTTAATACCCAAGGACGCCTGAAAGGAACCGATAACTCCTGCAACAGAGCTTATATTATATTTCGCTTTTGTGCCTTCACAAAGACCTGCCTGAGACGGTGTGAGTGAATGTGACGGTACATACAGATAAGCAACTCCGTAAAATCCGTCGATACCTCCGTGCACAAGTGCAATATTGTTTTCACGGCAGAAATCCTCAATAACAAGCCTTACTTCGTTATTATCCGCACAGGAAAAGATTATGTCACAGTCCTTCGAGAAATCCATTTGTGAAATACTGCCGATTTTCTCATTCACCGAAATACATTCGGTTAAAGGGGCGTACCGTGAAAGCTTATCCTTTAAAATGTCACACTTATATTCACCGATATCTTCGGTTGTGTACATAAACTGACGGTTGAGATTTGTTTTGCTGATTGTATCAAAATCACAAAGGTACATTTTGCCCACACCTGCACCTGCAAGGTGAACGGCAACATTTGTGCCAAGTCCACCAAGACCGATTACAGCACAGACCTTGTCCGTAAGCTTAAAGCCCTGAGTCAGCTCCTTTTCGTCAGCCATTGTAATTCCCTCCGCAGGAGAGAGTGTTGCCTGAAAGAGTTTCCACGGCGTGAGGTAAAACAGGGAGTACAACCTCTATTGATTCCCTTACCGCCTTGGGACTTCCGGGAAGATTTATAATAAGTGTTTGCCTTCTTATACCCGAAACAGCTCTTGAAAGCATTGCCTTCGGTGTGATTTCAAGACTCTTCATTCTTATTGCTTCAGCTATACCGGGAGCATTTCTTTCTATAACTGCAACGGTTGCTTCAGGAGTGACATCTCTGGGGGCAAATCCCGTACCGCCCGTGGTAAAAACAACATCCGCTTTTACATCGTCCGAAAGATAAATGAGTGCCTTTTCAATTTCTTGCTTTTCGTCGGGTACGATTATGTATTCCTTTGTATTGCCGAGTGGTGCAACAAGCTCTTTAATCAGCGGACCGCTTTTATCCTCGCATACTCCTTCTGAGCAGCGGTCGCTTACACAAACTATTCCGAATATCAAAAAATCACTCTCCCTACTTGAAATAAGACCTTTACTGTTATATAATATCATATAAGAAATAAATATACAATTATTAAAACCAATATTTATAATTTGTTATCAAAAATTTGTTATATCAACATTATATTAAAATACAGGAAGTTTGCAGTTTAACTGCTTAATTCATATTCCGAC
>JAZUAZ010000122.1:0-8566 GCA_045638245.1 Acutalibacteraceae bacterium
TCTACACTCAGGGACTTCACTTTGAGACCTACGGCAGAAGTACCGCATTAAAATGGAAGCTTATTTATGCAATCAACAGAAAATGCAACTGGTTTACCGAGGGCGGTACGGGTCTTGTGTTCAGTCCCGACGGTGAAACACAGATTGCCCCCGAATACATACCCCTTGACTATTTCTTCTATACAAGATAAGCTGAGACTTCAGCAGAAAAGGAGAGTAATATGAACGGAAAATATTGGTATAAGGATATGGTTTTCTATCAGATATGGCCCCGCTCCTTCAAGGACGGCAACGGCGACGGTATGGGAGACCTTTTAGGCGTTTACGAAAAGCTCGATTATATAAAGTCCCTCGGTTGTGACGGTATATGGTTTTCACCGCTGTACCCCTCTCCGGGAGTTGACTGCGGCTACGATATTGCCGATTATATGAATATCGCAGAGGAATTCGGTGGTATGGATGCTTTCCGCAAGGTGCTTGACGGTGCTCACGAAAGAGGTATGAAGGTTATTATGGACCTTGTTGTAAACCATACAAGCACCGAGCACGAATGGTTTAAAAAGAGCCGTGAAAGAATCGAGCCTTATACGGATTATTATATCTGGCGTCCCGCTAAGGAAAAGGGTAAGCTTCCCAATAACTGGGACTCTCTTTTCGAGGGCAAGGCATGGCAGTGGGACGAGGTTCGCAAGGAATATTATATGCACCTTTTTGCCGTTGAGCAGGCAGACCTCAATATGGATAACCCCCTTGTCCGTGAGGAGGTAAAGAATATTCTTAAATTCTGGCTCGATATGGGCGTTGATGGCTTCCGTGAGGATGTTATCACCTTCATTTCAAAGAAGGAGGGACTTCCCGATGACAGAATTATGCCCAAGGCAAGAGGAATCCGCTTTTTCAATCACGGACCCCACCTTCACGAATACCTTGATGAATTCAGACGTGATGTTTTCTCAAAATATGACTGTATGACCCTTGCCGAGGCTCCTATGGTGACTCCCGATATTGCTCTTAAGTATATCGACGAGAGAAATGAGCCTGTGCTCGATATGATGATACAGTTTAAAACTCAGGAGGCAGACTGTCTTTTCACTGACTTTGTACATATGCCCTTTTCTCTTACCAAGCTTAAAAAGGCATATACCAAATGGCAGAAGGGTCTTGAGGGCAAGGGCTGGAATATGCTTTATATAGAAAATCACGACCACCCGAGAATGGTATCACGCTACGGCAGTGAGAAATTCCGTGATGCGAGTGCAAAGACTCTTGCGGTTTCCTATCTTTTCCTTAAGGGTACCCCATTTATTTATCAGGGTCAGGAAATCGGTATGAGTAACTGGTATCCCGAGGACCCTGAAATGTATGAGGACGTACAGACACGTTGGCAGTATGAAAATGTGGGTACAAAAAAATCCGCGAAAAAGAGACTTCAGCGTCTCTGGTACGGCTCGAGAGACTCGGCACGTACTCCCGTACAGTGGGATGACGGAGAAAATGCGGGCTTTACCACGGGTACGCCATGGTTTTATATCAACGAAAACTATAAGGAGGTCAACGTTGCCTCTCAGCAGGAGGATGAGAATTCAATCCTCAACTTCTACCGTAAGGCGGTGGCACTGAGAAAGTCCCTTTCAAGTGTACGCTTCGGCGATTATGAGGAGTACGGCAAAAGCTCGGCGGACTTTTACACCTATTCCCGCGAGGATGTGCATCAGAAGATACTTGTTGTGTGCTCCTTCTCGGATAAAAATAAAAAATGGACTGCCCCCAAGGGCTTTGATATGGACAAGGCAAAGCTCATTCTTTCAAACTGCGGGGAAAGAGACAGCCTTGAGTTTCTTCCCTATGAGTCAAGAGTTTATCTCTGGGATAAATAAAAAACATCTTGAAAAAGCTTTCACAATGTGATAATATATCCTCAGTTTTTTAAAAGGAGTAATAAAAATGACCTATTTTTACAAAAAAGACGGGGAAGTCTTTATCCCTGAAAAAATCAATCCCGACCTTGTTAAGTTTGCAAGCGCTATCGTTAAAAACTGTAAGCTTACACTCAAGCTTCAGCTTAAGACAACTGCAATCAACAACGCTCTCAAGAATGAAAAGAGAGAGCAGATGCTTGACGTTATTCAGAAGTGCTTTGCAAAGAATAAGAAGGCATACGATATGGATATGGCTCTTACGGGCGTAACCGTTGAAGAGGTAGAGGATACCTTCTTTGATGATAAGGATAACGATTTCCTTAAGGCTCAGCTTCATACTCTTTACGATTTTGCAGTTATCAACACTGTTATTGACAATAAGCTTATGGGCCTTCTTTCAGCTACCTGCGATAAGGTACTCGGAACACCTATCAATAAAATCAAGTTCTTCACAAACCAGACCGAAATCCTTGAAATCGACGAGGAAGAAGAGGAAATTGAGGAATAATACAAAAAGGCGCTTTGCGGGATTTCCGCAGGGTGCCTTTTAAAGTTTATAGTGCATCGTGAGGTTATATTCTATTGACAATGTATTATCCGATGTAATATAATTATGTAAATACGAAAAGAAATCAGGAGAGATTATGCAGAAAACAGTTGCAGATACGGATTCCGTACTGGCCCTTGCTCTTGACATCGGAAAAAGTATGGTAAGGTGCGGTGCCGAAATCAACCGTGTTGAAGAAACAGTGCTGAGAGTCTGTCACGCCTACGGAATCAGAAGCACCGAGGTTTTTTCCGTTATTTCTATGATAACCGCTACTGTTACTGACGGTGACGGTATCCCTCATACACAGATGCGAAGGATTTATACAAGAGGCGTAAATTTCAGACGCCTTGAAAATCTCAATGCCCTTTCGAGAAAAATATGTGCCGAAGCTCCCGATATAGCGGCAGTCAGGGAGGAACTTGCGGTTATTTGTATTGAAAATAAGCGCTTTGACGTTTTCGTCTGTATGGGCTACGTTGTTGCGGCTATGGGCTTTACGGTGTTTTTCGGCGGAAGTCTTCTTGACAGTCTTGCGAGCGCACCTATAGCGGTTGTGCTTTATCTGATAAATCTTTATGTCAAGGTCAACGGAGTAAATAAGCTGTTTTTTACGGCGCTTTCCTCTGCCTTTGCAGGCTTTGCGGCAATAACCTTCGTTCATTTCGGCTTCGGTCACGATGCGAATATGATAATGATAGGTGACATTATGCTGCTTATCCCGGGACTTATGCTTATAAACTCCGTAAGAGAGATGCTTTGCGGTGATATTATGTCAGGCCTTTTAAGGCTTCTTGAGTCGGTCGTACTTGCTCTTTCTATAGCTTGTGGCTTTGCTGTTGCAATTATGACTCTCGGAAGAATATGGTGAGGTGACGGATATGGATATGAAACAGGCACTCATTATTATCGCTTCGGGTACCCTCGGCTCACTGGGCTTTTCCTATGTTTTCCAGTCACCTAAAAGAAGGACCTTCATAAATCTTCTCGGCGGCTTCGTTGTATGTGCTGCATATGTTATCTGTTGCAAAGCTACGGATCAGGAGTTTTTTCAGAATTTCTTTCCCGCACTTGCTGCAACCGTTTATGCGGAAATTATGGCGAGAGTGGTGAAGGCACCGGCTACACCCATACTTGCCTGCTCTATTATACCTCTCGTGCCGGGAGGAAAGCTTTACTACACCACTTATTACTTTGTAATGGGTGAGCAGGCGCTCTTTGATAAAACCGTAAATGAGCTGCTGACGGTTGCTCTCGGTCTTGCGGTAGGCATTATCTTCGTGACAGTTATCGTTCACGAGATAAACAGACAAAAATTCAAGCAAATAATTGATGTTGAATAAAGGAGAAAAACTATGTCACTCAAAAAAATTATTTCATCAGCAGTCGGAGCCTTCACTTCTCTGTCTCAGGCTGAGCAGAGCAGAAGAATTGCCGAGAAAACAATCACACCCGGTATGCCCGAGCTTCTTCGTGATATTGCTTCTCAGGGTGCGGTGCTTCTCGAAAATGACGGCACGCTTCCCCTCAAAAAGGGTACTAAGGTAACTCTTTTCGGCAGAGTACAGAATGATTGGTTCTACACCGGTTACGGCTCAGGCGGTGACGTTAACAAGCCCTATGCGGTAAACCTTATTGAAGGTATGAGAAACTGTGAGGAGCTTGTGCTTGACGAAACCACTGCAAAAATTTACGAAAGCTGGTGCGAAAGAAATCCCATTGACCACGGTTATTGGGGTAACTGGCCCAGATTTTATCCCGAGATGCCCGTAAGTGCGGATTTTGTTTCCCTTGCAAGAAGAAATTCCGACGTTGCAGTGGCGGTTATCGGTCGTTCCTCAGGTGAGGACAGAGAAAATGCGCTTGAAAAGGGTAGCTATTATATTACCGATGAAGAGCTTGATATGCTTAAGAAGATTACTGCCGAGTACGAAAAGACGGTTATTCTTCTCAATATCGGCTGTCTTATGGATATGTCCTGGCTTGATGAGCTTCAGAGAAAGCCCTCTGCCGTTATGATTTTATGGCAGGGCGGTATGGAAAGCGGCAATGCAGCTGCAGACCTTCTTTGCGGCAAGGCAACACCGGGTGGCAGACTTTCAGCAACTATTGCAGAAAATTACGATTTCTATCCCTGCAGTAAGGACTTCGGCGGCAAGGACTTCAACAACTACACCGAGGATATCTATGTAGGCTATCGCTATTTTGAAACCTTTATGAAGGAGGGTGCAAGATATCCCTTCGGCTACGGACTTTCATATACCACCTTTGAAACAGAATTTCTTTCAGCCGAAAAGACAGATGAAGGTGTTGTACTTTCCTGCAAGGTAACAAATACGGGCAAATACGCTTCACGTCAGGTTGTACAGGCTTACGTAGAAAAGCCCTGCGGTGCAATCGGCAATCCCTACCGTGAGCTTGGTGCTTTTGCAAAAACAAAGCTTCTTGCTCCTTCTGAAAGTGAAGAGCTCACTCTTACAGTACCTCTCAGAGCCTTCGCAAGCTATGATGAAACAGGTGCAACAGGCTTTGCATCCGCTTATGTTGTTGAAAAGGGTAACTACGGTATCGCTCTCGGTGACAACGTAAGAGAAGCAAAGACAGTATATACCGAAGAGGTTTCCGGGACAGTTGTCTACGAGCAGCTCAGTCAGACCTCAGCTCCTCAGGACGATTTTGAGGTTCTCAAGGCAACCTATGCTGACGGTAAATACGTACCCGTTAAAACAGCGGTACAGAAAAGAAAATACAGTCTCAGAGATATAATCAGCGAAAGTCTTCCTGCAGATATTCCCATGACAGGGGATAAGGGTATAAAGCTTGCCGACGTAAAGAACGGCAAGAATACTATGGAAGAATTCGTCGCTCAGCTCAGCCTCAAAGAGCTTGAAGCAATTTCAAGAGGACATTATGTTATGGGCAGTGACCTTGGCGTAGCAGGTAATGCAGGCTGCTTTGCGGGCGTACTTCCCTCACTTCGTCAGAAGGGTGTCCCTGCCGTTACAACTACAGACGGCCCCTCGGGAATCAGACTTTCCGCCTGCTGTTCACTTATGCCTATCGGTACACTTCTTGCAAGCACCTTTGATACGGAGCTTGTTGAAGCTCTTCTTACAAAGGAGGGTGAGGAAATGGCTGAAAAGCAGACCGATGTTATCCTTGCACCCGGTATGAATATCCACAGAACACCACTTTGCGGCAGAAACTTCGAGTACTTCTCCGAGGATCCTCTTCTTTCAGGTAAGATTGCCGCCGCTTATGTAAGAGGTATTCAGAAAAACGGTAAGTCAGCCTGCCCGAAGCACTACGCATGTAATAATCAGGAATTCAACCGTGCGGGTAACGACTCAAGACTTTCCGAAAGAGCACTTCGTGAAATCTATCTTCGCGGCTTCGAAATCTGCGTAAAAGAAGCAGCTCCCAAGAATATTATGACCTCCTACAACCTTATAAACGGTGTATGGGGACATTATAACTATGAGCTTTGCACAAGAATTCTCCGTGAAGAGTGGGGATACAAGGGCAACGTAATGACCGACTGGTGGATGAGAAGCTCACAGAGTCAGGAGTTCCCCGAAATGTGCGACCAGGCATACAGAGTACGTGCTCAGGTTGACGTACTTATGCCCGGCGGCCCGAGAGTTGCACTTATCAAAAAGCCTGACGGTACACTTCTTAAGACCTACGGCAAAAAGGACGGTATTACCCTCGGCGAAATGCAGAGATGTGCTATGAATGTGCTTCGCTTCGCTATGGAATCAACTGCTTTTGACAGAATTTAAGTCAATTCACAATTCGCAGAACCTCTCCGTCACCCTTACGGGTGACACCTCTCCTTTCAGGAGAGGCAAGTTTAAGGTTTGCATCTTCGATGCTACTACACCGCAATCGCGGGGAAAAGTTCAGTAGCAGTTAGCTTTTACCCGCCCCGCAACTGCTTTATATTACAATGGGAGGGCTTATGCCCTCCCGAAAATATAACCAAGGAGAAATGTTTATGCCACTTATAACAACAAAAGCATCAACAGAAATAACAAAGGAAAAGGAAGTAATACTTAAGGAGAAATTCGGCAAGGCTATTGAGCTTATAAACAAAAGCGAAAGCTGGCTTATGATTGACTTTCAGGAAAACTGTCACCTCTGGTTCAAGGGCGATGAGACTCCCTCGGCTATGATTGAGGTTGACCTTTTCGGTAAGGCAAGTGACAGCGGCTATGATGCTCTTACAAAGGCAATAACCGACATTGTAAATTCTGAACTCGGTATCTCACCCGACAGAATCTATGTAAAATACAACGAGATAAATCATTGGGGATACAGCGGATTTAATTTTTAAAAGCTGATAAATGTAAAGTGCCCGTCGGAAAATCCGACGGGCTTTTTGCTGTCTGCAGGATAAAAAACAAGGGTACTGCACGTACCCTTGTTTACTTTAACTGAATCAGAATCCTAAAATTCTGAGAATGTATGCGAAGAAGTCCTTGAAGAATTTCACAATCTTATCCCAAAGTGTAATCTCTGCCTCTTCTTCATACTCAGTACCGTAGCCTTCAAGAGTTACGTTGTTGTCGGGTGTACCCTCGTCTGTGGTGACTTCAAGAAGTATGGGGGTAAGAACAGCTGTGATGAAGATGTCGATGCCTTCAGCCTTTGTAAGACCTGAGCCTGCATACTTGAAGAAATCAACGGGTACCTCTGCACCGAAGAGTGAGCAGGCGAGAGACATAACCTGAGCATACTGCTCGGCGGTTACTGCACTGAGTGCATAATCGAAAATTGCAGTGAAGCAGGATGTGGCTAGGGTGAATTTTTCACTTAAAAGACCGCTGTTTTCGTCTCCGACAACATGACGGGTGTAGATATCAATGGCTAAATCCTTGATTGTTGCGAATTCTGTTTCGGGAAGAGTAACCTTGCAGTCTGAAAGGAGTGCTTCTACACTCTTGCCTTCCTCTGTTTCGTCAGCCTTGTAAATAGGCATATATATAACCTCGAGTGCTCTGGTGACTACGGTTTCAAGAAGAGTGCAAAGCTCTGCATCCTTTTCTCTGTCAAGTCCGAGCATATCGATAATCGTATCTGCATCGGCTACGCCCTCAACGAGGTCAATAACGCCTAAGCTGTAAAGCTCGCGGGTGTAGGTGAGGAAGTCCTCTGTTGCAAGGTTATACATCTCCTCGCTGAGATTATCCTTAAGCTCGGTTGTGTCGATTTTATCAACACACTTTGTTTTAAAGTTAATCTTTTCTCCGAAGGCTACCTCTCTATATGCACAAGGATAAGCGTTGATTGAGTTTGTAACTGCATCGTATACTGTGTTGCCGTTTGAGCCGGTATAAGCCTTGATGTCGTGTTCGTGGGAGTGACCTGTAAAGGTTACCTTTACGTTATACTGTGCAAAAAGCTCGGGAAGGTTAAGTGAAGATGTGAGTACTGAATCCTTGTGAAGCTTATCCATAAGGATAAGGTGCTCCATAAGGTTGTAGTGGCTCATTGCGATAACCTTTTTACCGTCAGCCTGGGCGGTCTTGAGCTGAGCCTCTATCCAGGAGTAAAGTCTTTCGTCGAGATTCTGATTGCCGCCGGGCTTTGTTGCATCGATTGCAAGAATTCTGTATTCACCGTCAAGGTCTGCAACATAGGAAGCGGTTTCACTGTCAACCTCAATTGCTTCACCGTAGCACAAATCAAAGTAGTTAGCCTTCATTTTTTCGGCGTTCATTTTGCCGCCGCGGTGCTGCATATAATCGTGGTTGCCGGGAACAAGAAAAACTTTTTTGCCCGTTGCAGCCTCAAATGCCTCAAGCTTTGCGGCCATATATTCGTGCTCGGCAGTAGTTCCGTTGTCGGTAATGTCACCGGGGAGAAGGAGCACATCTCCCTCGGCACGGCTGAGAAGCTCGTCAATAATAAGATCACATTCAAGCCTTAACTGACCTGTACCTACACGGTTTGAGTAAGGCTCATCATAAAACTTTTTATCTGTAACAGCATTGCCGGTTGCACTGTAATGAAGATCATTTGCTACCGTGACCTTAAGCTCGTTAGTGTCCTCAGCGCTTACGCCGATAATTCCCATTGAAAAAATCATTATAAGAGC
>JAZUAZ010000123.1:0-5440 GCA_045638245.1 Acutalibacteraceae bacterium
CGAGTACGCCGAGGGTACCGGCTATAGCATCAGCCTTTGAGCGCACAACGGGACAGTCTGCAAACTGAACGCCTTTTGCCTTGAGCATATTTGCAACCTCAACTGAAGCATCAGGCTCAATAGTACTCATATCAATGCAGATTTTTCTCTCGGAAAGACAGGGAAGCATTTCAGCGTAAGCTTCCTTAACGTGTCTTGAGGTAGGTATCATTGTAATGATAACATCCGCCTTTTCGGCAACCTCTGTATTCGTTGCACAGCCTACAGCACCGAGAGTCTCTAACTTATCAATCTGACTCTGCTTATGGTCGTTGCAATAAACTGTGTCATTATGCTTTTTAACAATATTTTCACACATGGATTCACCCATGATACCGAGTCCTATAAAACCTATTTTCATAATATTACCTCCTTGATTTGTTTATAAAATTATACTATCCGTAAGAAAACTTGTCAATAAAATATAGTAACCGCTTTACATAAAATTATGTCTGTGATAAAATTGAGAAATAGAAAAAGAAAGAAGGCGCTCATAAATGGGTGTGAAAAAAAGAAAAAGCTTTAATATTGATATGTGTACCGGCTCTGTAGGTAAAAAAATGCTGATTTTTACCGTACCTCTTATGTTGTCGGGTATACTTCAGCTTTTGTTCAATGCTGCGGATATTATTGTTGTCGGTAATTTTGCAGGCGATGAGTCTCTTGCTGCTGTGGGAGCTACCTCGTCGGTTATAAATCTGCTTACAAATCTTTTTATAGGACTTTCCGTGGGTGCTAATGTACTTGTAGCAAACTATATCGGTGCAAATAAGGCGGATGATCTCAAAAAGACTGTACATACAGCGATGTCAGTAAGTGTAATAAGCGGTATATTGCTTACTTTTGTCGGTATAATATTTGCTCCGTTAATTCTTTCACTTATGCAGACTCCGAAAGAGGTTTCAGGTCTTGCAGTAATTTACCTTCGCTCGTATTTTCTCGGAATGACGGCTGTTATGGTTTATAATTTCGGTGCAGGTATTTTAAGAGCAATAGGCGATACAAGAAGGCCACTAATATATCTTTCGATAGCTGGTGTTGTAAATGTATTGCTGAATCTTCTTTTTGTAATAGTTTTTCATCTTGATGTTCTCGGCGTCGGCCTTGCAACTGCAATATCTCAGATTGTTTCTGCAGTACTTACGGTGCGGTGTCTTATGAGAGAAAATAGCGGTATAAAGCTTATACTAAAGGAACTTTCTGTTGACAAGTACAAACTTATTAGAATGATACAAGTTGGTTTGCCTGCGGGCTTTCAGGGAATGCTGTTTTCTCTTGCAAATACATTTATACAATCTTCGGTAAATTCTTTTGGTACAACGGTTATAGCGGGCAACTCTGCTTCTGCAAATATAGAGGGATTTGCATTTACTGCAATGAATTCCTTACATCAAGCTTCACTTTCATTCACGGGCCAGAATGTGGGGGCAAGAAAAGAAGAACGTCTTAACAAGATACTTTTAACTGCAATCGGCTATGTGCTTGCGGTAGGTATTTTCTTTGCGGTTATTTATAATATTTTCGGTACAACGCTGCTCGGTCTTTATACAAACAGTCCCGAGGTCATCGAAGCGGGTATGAAGAGACTTATTATAATAGCAACGTCATATGCACTGTGTGGTATGATGGATGTAGTTGTTGGTTCTCTTCGAGGTATGGGTTATTCTCTTGTGCCGATGTTTGTATCTGTCCTGGGCATATGCGCTCTCAGATTGGTATGGCTTGCAACTGTATTTAAAATACCTGAATATCATACGCCTGAGATGATATATTACACCTATCCGTTAAGCTGGACAGTAACCTTGGTAGCTCATCTTATATCCTTTGCAGTTGTAAGAATGAGAATTCATAAGAAATGGAAAAATAACCTTTGAAAGGAAAATTTATAATGACGCACTATAGAATCAATGAACTTCTTGATAGCTGGATTGATGAAAACAGAGATGATATTCTTGAAAAATGGATGGAGCTTGCTCGCATACCGTCCATAAAATCAATACCTGCAGAAAATGCACCCTACGGTGAAAACTGTGCGAAGGCGCTGGAGCTTTCTGCGAAAATTTTCTCTGAAGCAGGCTTCGTGACCGAGATTGATAACGAAGGTGGTTATGTATTATCATATTATGGCGAAAAAGGCAAGAAAATCGGTCTTTTCAGCCACAGCGATGTTGTACCTGTAGGCGAGGACTGGCTCTATACAGAGCCGTTTAACCCTATAATCAAAGATGGGGTGCTTATAGGCAGAGGTGTAGAGGATAATAAATCGGGTATAATGCATGCATATTGTGTGTACAGATTCTTCAAGGATAATGGAATTGAGCTCAACAACACACTTCAGACCTTTATTGGCTCAGATGAGGAATGCGGCATGGAGGATATGGATGCTTATCTTGAGAAGCACTCGGTTCCTGAAATTTCTATCGTACCTGATGCTGATTTTCCTTGCAGCATAGGAGAAAAGGGTATATATCATTTCTGGGCAAAGAGTGAGAGGGGTTTTGACTGTGTAAAATCATTCTTTGGTGGCGAGGCATTCAATATCGTGCTTGACAGAGCTACGGTTAAGCTTATGCACAGTGATGCACTTGAAAATGAAATTGCAGGACTTATCAGCGGCCGCAGTGAGTTCACTATTTGCTCCGATGATGAAAACCTTACTCTTTCTGCAAAAGGTATAGCAAAGCACGCAAGCATTCCCGAAGGAGCCGTTAATGCGGCATATCTTATTGCAGATCTTCTCAGTGTATGTACAAGCTTATCCGACAATGATAGAAATATTTTTATTTCTCTTAAAAATCTACTCAGCTCATTTTACGGAGGCGGAATAGGATGTGAGCACACCGATGTTAAATTCGGCAGACTTACGAGTGTAAACGGTATTGTAAAGCTTGAAAACGGCAGACCTTGTCTTAGCTTTGATGTAAGGTACGGAAGTACGCTTTTGGCTGAGGCGCTTGAAGCGAAAACTCAGACAACTCTTTCGAAATCAGGATTCACCGTCAATAAGGTTGAAAATAAGGCGGGTTTCTCAATTGACGATGACAGTAAAATACCGGGGATTTTTGAAGATATATATTCCGATATAACCGGCGAAAGGCTTGAAAGAGTTATTATGGCGGGCGGAACTTATGCAAGAAGACTCAAAAACGCTTTCTCTGTTGGTACTTATGCTTTCGTAAAAGGAGAAAAAGATAAGTCCTTGAAGATGCCTGAAGGCCACGGAGGAGCACATCAGTGTGATGAAATGATAGATATAGATGCATTTTTTACCGCTCTTAAAATCATTGTTAATTATATTCTTGCCTGCGACAGAGAACTCGGAGAGTAAAAGTGTGATTTTATATCTTCTTTTCAGGTAAATATATTGACTTTTATATGAGTGTGTGGTATTATATCTGCAAGATTTTAAGGCTTTAAGCTTAAATATTTAGGAGGATTATAAAATGAGCAGAATCAAGACAATCGAAACAAGAGATATGAAAAAATCAGTTGCTAACGGCGGTTGCGGTGAATGCCAGACATCATGCCAGTCAGCTTGCAAGACATCATGCGGCGTTGCAAATCAGCAGTGTGAGAATAACAACAAATAATTTAAGTTAAATTTAACGCTGCCCTACACGGCAGCGTTTTACTTTGTGAGGATAAAAATGGTTCATCAGTATAAATTAAACGGATACAATATAGTTCTTGATACCTGCAGCGGCTCTGTTCACGCTGTTGATGAGGTTGCATATGATATTATCGCTATGTATGAAAGCGGCGATTCCGAGCAGATAGTTACTGCTGTTCTTGAAAAATACGGCAATCATCCTGACGTAACAAGAGATGAAATTCTTGAGTGTATCGCCGATGTTGCTGCACTCAAAGAGCAGGGTAAGCTTTTTACTAAGGATGAATATGAAAATCTTGCTTTTGATTATAAAAATAACAGTAAGGTTATTAAGGCAATGTGTCTTCATATTGCACATACCTGCAATCTTAATTGCTCATACTGTTTTGCTAGTCAGGGTAAATATCAGGGCGACAGAGCACTAATGAGTTTTGAAACAGGTAAACAGGCTTTTGATTTTCTTATAGCAAATTCAGGCTCAAGAAGAAATCTTGAGGTTGACTTTTTCGGCGGAGAGCCTCTTATGAATTTCGAGGTTGTAAAACAGCTTGTTGAATATGCAAGAAGTGTGGAGAAGGAGCATAACAAAAATTTCCGTTTTACTCTCACCACTAATGGCGTGCTTCTTGATGATGAAATTATTGACTATCTTAATAAGGAAATGAGCAACGTTGTGCTTTCACTTGACGGAAGAAAGGAAATTCACGATCATTTCAGAGTCGATTATCACGGAAATGGAAGCTACGATAAGATTCTTCCTAAATTCAAAGAGCTTGTTGAAAAGCGAGAGGGTAAAAACTACTATATGAGAGGCACCTTCACTCATAACAACACAGACTTTACTAAGGACATATTTCATATGGCTGACCTTGGCTTCAGGGAACTCAGTATGGAACCGGTTGTCTGTCCTCCCGATGACCCCTATGCTCTTACGGAGGAAGATTTACCTGTACTGTTTGAACAATACGAAATTCTTGCAAGGGAAATGGTTCGCCGGAAGAAGACGGGGGAGGGCTTTACCTTCTATCACTATATGCTTGACCTTGCCAACGGTCCTTGTATTTATAAGCGTATTACGGGCTGCGGTTCGGGTACCGAATATATGGCGGTAACACCTTGGGGCGATCTTTACCCCTGCCATCAGTTTGTAGGTGACGAGAAGTACCTCCTCGGTAATATATGGGACGGGGTCAGAAATACCGCGGTTCAGGATGAATTCAGATATTGTAACGCTTATGCCCGAAGTGAGTGTAAAGACTGCTGGGCGAAGCTCTATTGTTCAGGCGGTTGTGCCGCTAACTCGTATCACGCAACAGGTAGTGTTATGGGTGTTTATAAGTACGGCTGTGAGCTGTTTAAGAAGAGAATCGAGTGTGCGGTTATGATGAAGGTTGCGGAGGCTGAGGAATGAATACACCCATAAGGGATTTCGTAGTTGACTACTGTAAAAAAGATACGGTACGACTTCATATGCCCGGTCATAAGGGTAAGGATTTTCTCGGTTTTGAAAAATTTGATATAACCGAGATTGACGGTGCGGATGTTTTATACGACGCAGATGGAATTATTAAAGAAAGCGAAGAAAACGCATCTTCACTTTTCGGGTCTTATCGTACTTTTTATTCATGCGAAGGCTCTTCTCTTTGTATAAAAGCGATGCTCGCGGTTATTTCGTCATTCAGAAGGAATAAGAACAGAAAAACAAGGATTCTTGCCGCCAGAAACGTTCACAAGGCATTTATATACGGTTGCGCTCTTTGTGATATTGATGTGGATTGGTTGTATCCGACA
>JAZUAZ010000124.1:0-7288 GCA_045638245.1 Acutalibacteraceae bacterium
CTTCTTTATTTCGGTCTCGGGCTTCTCTTTTTCTTTATAGCTCTCGGCAATAAAAAGAGAAAGGACCCCACAGTACCCTGCAAGGGCAGTCTTTTTGAAAAGAATGCGGATAATCCTAACCTTATCGCAGGCTATAAATGGTACGACAAGACCTATCATCAGGAGGTTATCATCAAAAACCGCAAGGGTGAGAATCTTCACGGTGCCGAATTCCGTAATCCCTCAAACAGTAACGTGTGGGTAATAGTCCTTCACGGCTGGACAAACGTACACAGAGAGATGTCCTCTTACGCTATGGAGTACTATAAGCGCGGCTTCAATGTGCTTCTTCCCGACCTTCGCGGACACCACAACAGTGAGCATAAATTCGTTACAATGGGTTGGAATGACCGTTTCGACGTTATCGACTGGATAAACAGCCTTATTGAGGAAAATCCCAAGGTAAAGATTATCCTTCACGGTACCTCAATGGGCGGTGCTACAACAATGATGACCACAGGTGAAAAACTTCCCGAAAACGTAAAGCTTGCCGTTGAGGACTGCGGCTTCACCTCGGTCAAGGATATTTTCATTGACCGCTGCAAGAGAAAATATAAGCTTCCGCCGAAAATTGTTGTCCCTCAGGCAAGCCTTATCTGTAAAATCATCAACGGCTTCTTCTTCGGTGAGGCATCTGCTCTTAAGCAGATTAAAAACTCGAAAACTCCTACACTTTTCATTCACGGTGACAAGGATGATTTCGTACGTATAGACAACCTTGAACCCCTTTACAACGCCTGCCCGGCTCCCAAGGAAAAGCATATCGTAAAGGGTGCCGAGCACGCACTTTCATCCCACTGGTTCCACGAGGAATACTGGCAGGTTGTGAATGCTTTTGTCGATAAGTATCTGGATTGATTTATAAATATTCAGTTTTTGTACCGTAATCGGTATATTAAGTAAAATATTTGTATAAATCTGTTGACATATCCCTTTTTAAGTGATAGAATATCCGAGCATTAAAACAAAAATATTTTTTTGGAGGCAATTATAATGAAAAAGTTTTTAGCAATTGCACTCGCAGCACTTATGCTTTTCGCATTCGCAGCTTGCGGTGACAAGACAGGCACAGACGTTAAGAGAGTTGACGGCGTTATCAAGGAAGGCGTTCTCACAATGGCTACAAACGCTGAGTTCCCTCCCTATGAGTACTACGAAGGCCAGGACATCGTTGGTATCGACGTTGAAATTGCTCAGCTCATCGCTGACAAGCTCGGTTTCAAACTTGAAGTAGTAGACGTTGCATTCGACTCAATCATTCCCGGCGTTCAGCAGGGCAAGTACGATATCGGTATGGCAGGTATGACTGTTACTGAAGAAAGACTCAGAGAAGTTTTATTCTCAGATTCATACGCAACAGGCGTTCAGTCAGTTATAGTTAAGGAAGGCGGCAGCATCGCTTCTCTTGACGACATCGCAGGCAAGAAGATCGGTGTTCAGACTGCAACAACAGGTGACATCTACGCTTCAGACGAATACGGCGACGAAAACGTTATCAAGTATGATAACGGCGCAGTAGCAGTTCAGGCTCTTCTTGCAGGTAAGGTTGACTGTGTTATCATTGATAATGAACCCGCTAAGTCATATGTAGCAGCAAATGAAGGTCTTGCAATTCTTGACACAGAATATGCTGTTGAGGATTATGCTATCTGTATTGCTAAGGAAAACACTGAGCTTCAGGGCAAGATCAATACAGCTCTTGCTGAGCTTATCGCAGACGGTTCTGTTCAGAAGGTTATTGACAAGTATATTCCCGCTGAATAATTCGTAAGCAAAACTGTTATAAGGGCGGCCTTTTGACCGCTCTTATTTTGTGATTAAAGAAAACAGAAAGTGAGGGAACAGGGCTTTATGGGCTTTTTTGAAACCTTCCTGAGTGACTTCAAATATGTATTTTTTGAGAAAGACCGTTACCAGCATATAGTGGAAGGTCTCGGCAACACTCTGAAAATTACCGGCGGCGCTCTCCTTGTGGGTATCGTTATAGGTGTTTTAATCGCATCTGTACGTTCTTCCTACGATAAGAATCTTGAATCCCTGAAGCTTCGTAAGGGAATCGGATACAGAATCCTTTCGATACTCAACTTCATTTGTAAGATATATCTTACCGTCATAAGAGGAACGCCCGTTGTTGTTCAGCTTATGATTGCATTCTTCATTATTTTTTCAAACGTAGCAGACGGTGTACCTGTTGCCATTCTCGGTTTCGGTATAAATTCAGGTGCATACGTTGCGGAAATTTTCCGAGCAGGTATAATGTCAATTGACAACGGACAGTTTGAAGCGGGCAGAAGCTTAGGCTTCAACTACTTCCAGACCATGCGCTACATTGTAATTCCCCAGATGTTCAAGGCTGTACTGCCTACACTCTGCAACGAGTTCATAGCTTTGCTTAAGGAAACCTCCGTAGCGGGTTATCTCGGTGTTATAGACCTTACCAAGGCAGGTAACATTATTGCAGGTCGTACTTTTGAGTATTTCATTCCGTATATTACGGTTGCGCTTATATACCTTGCTATGGTTATGATTCTTTCATGGCTTGTAGGTATACTTGAAAGGAGGCTGCGTAAGAGTGAGCGATAATGTAATTATCAAGGTAACTGATATAAAAAAGCATTATAACAAGGGCAAAGTAAAAGCTCTTGACGGTATTGACTGCGAAGTAAGAAAGGGCGAGGTTGTTGTTATTGTAGGCCCTTCGGGAAGCGGCAAATCAACCTTCCTGCGCTCTCTCAACCTTCTTGAATTCCCTACCGGAGGACAGATTATATTCAACGGTACTGATATTACCCACAAAAAGGCTGATATTGACGCTCACCGTCAGAAAATGGGAATGGTTTTCCAGCACTTCAACCTTTTCAACAATATGACTGTTCTCAAAAACCTTACAATTGCTCCCATGAAGGTTTTGAAAAAATCAAGGGAAGAAGCAGAGAAGAAGGCTATGGAGCTTCTTGAAAGAGTAGGTCTTGCTGACAGAGCAAATGCATATCCCAGTCAGCTTTCCGGCGGTCAGAAGCAGAGAGTTGCGATAGTACGTGCACTTTGCATGGAACCCGAGGTTATGCTCTTTGACGAGCCTACTTCAGCTCTTGATCCTGAAATGGTAGGCGAAGTTCTCAGCGTTATGAAGGACCTTGCAAAAGAAGGTATGACTATGGTTATAGTTACCCACGAAATGGGCTTTGCAAGAGAGGTCGGCACAAGAATCCTCTTTATGGATGAGGGCAGAATCATTGAGGATGCTCCTCCTAAGGAATTCTTCTCTAACCCCAAGAGCCCCAGAGCTATTGATTTCCTTTCGAAGGTGTTATAATTTCAGCATAAAGGACTGTCCGTTTTACGGCAGTCTTTTTTTGTTTGTTCATAAATTTGCAACATAAAATAAAAAGGTGTATGATGAAATTAAAATTGTTGCGAATTTGTTACGGTGTATAAGCTTTTTTGTGCCCGTTTCGGTTGACAACCACCTTCACTTTTGATATGATACTAAATAGTGTATTATGGCTGATTATGCAGTGTTTTGAAAGGGACGTGACTTCTATGAAAAAGAAATTACCCGAAAAGCTTTATGATCTCATACCCTCTCAGCAGAGTATGTACCTTATGGTTAAATTCAGCTTCTCAAAGCAGCTTGTACAGATTCCTATATCTATAACTCTTGATCTTGACCTTGATTTTGATATTCTTACCAAGGCACTCAACATCGAATTTGAGAGAAATGACGCACTTCGTCTGAGATATACCAAGGTAGATAAGCAGCTCAAACAGTATTTTATCCCTTCCTTCAGAATGGCTAAGGTACCTATGAAGTATTTCAGATCTGCCGAGCAGCAGAAGGAATATCTTGATAAGGATGCACAGAAGCCGGTACGCTTCGACAAGGGCGAATGCTTCAGAATTCTTTTCTATAAGACTGCAGGTGTGGGCAGCGGTATTTATTTCAACGTTACCCATGTCAGCATGGATGCTCTCGGTGCGGTTATATTTTTCCTTGACCTTGTGGCAATTTACCGTGCTCTTGTTGCCGGTACTGCTCTTCCTGAGCCTCTTTATTCCTATGAGGAGTATATTGCCGGGCAGCTTAAGATAGTCACCGAAAAGAAAAAATGGGATAAGCACGAAAAGTTCTACCGTGAGTACTTTGAAAAGGGCGGCGAGCCCTTCTATGCAGGTGTACACGGTCCCGATTTCCTCGAAAAGGCAAGAATCAAGACAAAGAATCCTGACCTTCGTGTACCTGCGGCATATAACCCGATTTACGATAAGTGCAAGATGGTCAACGGACATATCGGTACTGAGGATGCGGCAAAGATTTTTGATTTCTGCAGGGCTAACAGTATCGCTCCCGAAAGCCTGTTTATGATGGGACTTCGTACACATTGCTCAGCCATCAACTACCGCATTGATGACGTATTCTTTATGGCTACCTGCTCAAAGAGAGCTACCGTAAAGGAAAAGAGAATGAGCGGTTGTCTTGCTCAGCCTATCCAGGTGCGAACAATTATTCCTGAAACGGCAACCTTTATGGAAGGTCTTAAGGAATACACCTCTGTAAGAACTCAGGTTTACCGCCATACGGACTATCCATACATCACTGCAAAGGATTTCTTAAGACAAATATACGGCTATAAGCTTATCGCGGGTCCCGCTTGTATGATGTTTACATGGATACCTCTGCCGATAAATATGGATTTAGGCTTTAAGTTCGAATTCAAATTCCACGACCTCGGCAGATACTTCACACCTCTTTACACAATCTGCTCACCTGACCCCACAGACAACGGTATTAACCTTAATTATATGTACCGTGTCAAGCTTTCCTGTCAGAGGCAGATAGAGCATCTTCACAAAAACACGCTCAAGGTAATTATGGCGGGTATTGATAACCCGGATATTACCGTAAAAGAGCTGCTTGATATGTGTAACTAACCTATAAACGACAGCACTCGGCTGTTGAAATATATTGAGAATCAGGAGAGACCAAAATGCATATTGAACTTAGTAAGCAGGAGCTTAAGGAGCTTAAGAAGCTCAGAGCAAAAATCCACAGATCATCCGCAGTTGAGACCATCAAGGAGATGTTCGAAAGAAGCGAAGCCTTCGGTGACAGAGTAGCGGTTGTTGAAAAAATCAAAAAGCAGGACGTGGTATATACCGTTAAGGATTTCCACGACAGAGTACGTCAGGTCGGTACCGCTCTTTATGAGCTGGGTCTTGGAGGCAAACACATTTCAATCGTCAGCGAAAACAGCTACAACTGGATTGTTGTTTTCTTCGCAATCGTATGCGGCGGCGGTGTTGCAGTACCCATTGACAAGGAGCTTCCCGATAAGGATATCAGTATGCTCATTTCAAAGGGCGACGCAGAGGCACTTTTCCACAGTAAGGCATATAAGAGCACCGCTCAGCTTCATCTTGAAAATGACGAGCGCTGTAAGTACGCTTTCTGTATGAACCCCGGTGCAAAGACTGAGGGCGGAAAGTTCCTCACAGTTGACGACCTTGCCGAAATGGGTAAGGAGCTTCTCAAAAAGGGCGACAGACGCTTTATCGATGCAGAGGTTAAGAAGGATGACCTTGCAGCCGTTGTATTCACATCAGGTACAACAGGTACAAACAAGGGCGTAATGCTCAGCCACTTCAACTTTGCATCAAACGTGGAAGGCGTTCTTGAATTCCTCGGTCCCGAGCTTTCAACAATGTCCATTCTTCCCATGAATCACGTTTATGAGCTTTCCTGCTCAGTTCTTACCGCTATCTATATGAACGGTATTATCTACGTTAATGACAGCCTTAAGAATATTCTTCCCAATATCAACGACTTCAAGCCCACCGCTATGGCAGTCGTACCTCTTGTGCTTGAGAATATCTACAACGGTATCTGGGCAAAGGCAGAGGCAAAGGGCAAGGCTGAAATCATGAAGAAGATGATTAAAATCAGCAACAAGCTTCTTAAGGTCGGTATTGATATCCGCCCCGTTGTATTCAAGTCCATCAGTGACAATTTCGGCGGACAGTTCCCCACAATGAGCTGCGGCGGCGCACCTGCAAGAGGTGACCATATAAAGGTACTTTCCGAGCTTGGCTTCAAGATTATCTCAGGCTACGGTATGACAGAATGCTCACCTACAATTACTCTTCACAGAAACGGCAGAATCAAGCCTCTTTCAGCAGGTAAGGCATTCCCCAGAATACAGTTCAGAATCGACAGCCCCGACGAAGAGGGTATCGGCGAGGTACAGGTCAAGGGTGACAATGTTACCAAGGGCTATTACAAGGATGAGGAAGCAACAAAGGCATCCTTCACTGAGGACGGCTGGTTCAAGACAGGTGACTACGGCAGACTTGACGAGGACGGCGAGCTTTACATCACGGGTCGTAAGAAGTTCCTCATCATTCTCCCCAACGGCGAAAACATCTTCCCCGAAACCGTTGAAAGCAACATTATGGAGCATCTTCCCTATGCAGTTGAAACAGTTGCCTTCGAAGAGAAGATTGTTTCTGCAACAGGCAAAGAAGCAACAATTATGTCAGCTGCAATTTATGTAAACAGAGACTTCCTTAAGGGTATGAGCGACGAAGAAATCATCGCAAAGACCAAGGCAGACGTTGCCGACAGCAACAAGGGTCAGCCCTCCTACAGAAAGGTACAGAACGTTTACGTATCCTTCAGCGAATTCGAAAAGAATTCCACAAGAAAGGTTATCAGACAGAAGGTTATTGATACATATACCAAATAAAAGTACTAATAAAGGAGGTACGAACAATGCTTGAAACAATCAGAGAGGTAATCTGCCGCTTTGTTGACATCGACCCCAACACACTCACAGAGGAAACAAACATCAGAAGTGAGCTTGGACTCAATTCACTTGAGCTTATCAACATTGCAGTAGCAATTGAAGATGAATTCGACGTTGAGATTCCCGACCGTGAGGTAGGAAATATTGAGACTCTCGGCGACGCAATTGCAATCATTGAGAAGTATATGGACTAATACGAGACATCCTCCCGAAGCTTCGGGAGGATTTTTTCTTTTAAGGTGAAAATAATATTAAAAAAGACTTGATTTTTCCCGTACCTTTGTGTATAATAGCAAGGCACACAAAACATACGGAGAGTTGTCCGAGCTGGTCGAAGGAGCACGATTGGAAATCGTGTAAGTCGCTAAAACGGCTTCGAGGGTTCGAATCCCTTGCTCTCCGCCATTCTATAAGGGTTTTCAAGGAATTGAAAGCCCTTCTTTTTT
>JAZUAZ010000125.1:0-4464 GCA_045638245.1 Acutalibacteraceae bacterium
GCCGCCTTTACACTCTCAAAGGAGCCTGCGGGAGCAAGGATTTCTATATTTTTATTGCTCATTTTATATCACTGAGAATTTTGTTCAGTTCTGCCTTGAGTCTTGCGTTTTCTGTACGGAGGTTTTCGTTGTCCTTTTTAAGGTTTTCCGTTTCGTGTCTTGCCCAGTCGGCTTTGCTTTTTGCTGAGGATGCATCATCGAGATAGTCCTTTATCTGGTCACGGAGTCTGTCGGCTGTAAGAGTTGCCTTAGCAGCTGCATCAGCATAGTCGAGCGCGCAGAGTACTGCTGCCTGAGTTGTGGAAATTCTTGAGTTGGACTTCATTATCTCAGCCATTCTCAGATCGAGTTCTTTTCCGAGAAGCTGAACGTATTTTACGTCTTCCTCTGCGAGGATGGAGTACTGAGCTCCGGCGATATTTAATTTAACCTTATTTACTGCCATGTTAAATCTCCTTTCGGTTGAAATGGAACATATAGTTATTATACAACAATATTTTCTCATAATCAAGTTTAAAATATAAATATATAGAGCTTCGCCTGTATATAGTATTTGATTTTTTTGCAGAATAGTGATATACTTTACAAAGCACTGATAAAGGGAGTGAAAAAGAGCATGGATAATATTATTGAAGCTGTTAAGGCTTTTGCCGGACATAAAGAAGTACAGTATGCTCTTGATGCTGTTGTGAAAATGGTACTTGCTATTGTTTTCAGCGGATTTATAGGCTATGAAAGAGAGCATTCCCACAGACCCGCAGGCTTCAGGACACATATCCTTGTTGCGGTGGGCTCAGCTCTTGTTATGATGACTTCGGGATATATCTTCAAGGAATTTGAGGGACTCGGTAATTTCGACCCCACAAGACTTGGCGCTCAGGTAATCAGCGGTATCGGTTTCCTTGGTGCGGGTACCATTCTGCGTGAAGGTTTTTCGGTCAAAGGTCTTACTACCGCAGCATCTCTCTGGGCTGTTTCATGTATAGGTCTTGCCGTAGGCGGCGGATACTATACCGGTGCGTTTATAGCGACTGTATTCATCTATCTTACCCTTAATACCTTTAAGAGATTTGTTACCAAAGGCTCACCGTCCAAGAATATTTATATCGAAGCGGAGAATATGTCAAGACAGGCGGCAGACATAGGTGCTATTGTTAAGAGGTACGGCGGTAATCTTCATACCCTTGAGGTGCTTTATGCTGATATATCTGCGGATAAGCGAAGCAGTGATGCCATCGTTATGAAGGCAGTGGTTTTCCCGAGAGATGAGGAAAGTCTTAATCTTACAATATCTTCAATAAGAGCACTTGAGGGAATAAGAGATATCTACATTGACTAAGCAATGAATAAACAAAAAAAGCAGCTGAAATCAGCTGCTTTAAATGTATCCGATTATATTATGCTTCTTCTTTGCCGAAGATAAGAGAAATATACTTTAATATTGTGTCAAATATCATCTGGATGAGGCTGAGTACTTCTTCCATTACAGTCACTCCTTATGTTAATGCTTTGTTTACAAAAACATAATAACATCTTAATTGAATTTTGTCAAGGGATTTTCCGATATATAAAATACTGATTATAAATAAAAATCTTCCAAATCGGTTGATATTTATTTTTTTTAATGGTAAAATCGTCTTATAAAATAATCAGTACTCTGTATTTAAGGAGGATTACCAGTTATGAAAAATACTACACTTGTTATTATGGCTGCGGGTATGGGTAGCCGTTACGGCGGGCTCAAGCAGATTGATCCCATCGGACCCGGCGGAGAAATTATACTTGACTATTCTGTTTATGATGCAGTAAAGGCAGGCTTTAATAAGGTTGTTTTTGTAATCAAGGAAGAAATTGAAAAGGACTTCAAGGAAATAATCGGAAACAAGTTCGATGGAATAGTTGATATTGATTTTGCTTATCAGGATATCAATAACCTTCCTGCGGGCTTTACCGTACCCGAAGGAAGAGTCAAGCCCTGGGGCACAGGTCACGCTGTTCTTTCCTGCAAGGGTATGATAGACGGCCCCTTTGCTGTTATCAATGCAGATGACTACTACGGAAGAGAAACCTTTGAGCTTATATACAATGAGCTTAATAAAGAAAAGCCTGAGACCGACAAATATGAATTCTGTATGGTTGGCTTCAGAGTTGAAAACACTCTTACAGAGAACGGTACTGTTGCAAGAGGTGTTTGTCAGACAAGCGCCGACGGATATCTTACCGACATTGTTGAAAGAACAAAGATTGCTATCCGTGACGGTAAGATTATGTTTACCGAGGACGGTGAAAGCTGGACCGGTATTCCCGAAGGTACAACCGTTTCTATGAATTGCTGGGGCTTTACTCCTGTTATGATGGATGAGCTTGAAAGTCGCTTTGCCGCATGCCTTGAGAAAAACAAGGATAATATGCTCAAATGCGAGTACTTCCTTCCCTTTGTTGTTGATGAGCTTCTTAAGGAAGGCAAGGCTGAAGTAACGGTACTTTCCACAAAGGAAAAGTGGTACGGTGTTACATATAAAGAGGATAAAGCTGTTGTTGTTAACGCTATCAGAGAAAAGGTTGAAAAAGGAGAGTATCCCCCGTGTCTTTGGAAAAAATGATTGATCCGAGGGAGATGACCTCTGAGGAAAGCCGAAAGAGAATGTACGAGGGCAGACTTTATATGCCCGGTGATGAGGAGATTATGTCCCGTCAGCTTCTCTGTCTTGAAAAGCTTTACGATTACAATGCAACAAGACCTTCTGAGCAGGAAAAAAGAGCGGAACTTTTAAAGGAAATGTTTGCTGAAATAGGTGAGGATTGCTATATTGAGCCTCCTTTACATGCAAACTGGGCGGGCGCTCACGTGCATTTCGGAGATTATGTATACGCTAACTTCAATCTTACCCTTGTGGATGATACTCATATCTATGTGGGTGATAAGGTTATGTTCGGTCCGAATGTAATCGTTGCAACTGCCGGACATCCGATTGAGGTGCATCTGACAGATTTACAGATGCAGTATAATATGCCCGTGCATATCGGCAGAAACGTATGGATAGGTGCTAATTCTGTCGTACTTCCCGGTGTTACCATAGGTGAGAATTCGGTTATAGGTGCGGGGAGTGTAGTAACAAAGGATATTCCTGCGAACGTGGTTGCGGTGGGAAACCCCTGCCGTGTGCTTCGCGAAATCGGCGAAAAAGACAGAGAATACTATTTCCGTGACAGACGGATTGATGTAGAAATTCCGGAAGAAATATAAAAAAGGAGAAATAAAATGAATTGCCCGAGATGTAGAAATGTTATAAACAACAGTAACGGTCTGTGCAGTGTGTGCGGATATAAGGTGAATGTACCTAATCAGCCCTATGGTCAGCCTGTTTACGGTAACCCTCAGCAGTCTTACGGTCAGCCTGTTTACGGTGCTCCGCAGCAACCCTACGGCTATGGTCCTGCACCTTACGGTCAGCCTACCTGCAGTGATGATAAGCCTGACACAGGCATGAATGTTTTAGCATTCTTTATTCCTCTTGTCGGTATTATTCTGTATTTCGTAGAGAAATCAAAAAAGCCGATAAAGGCAAAGGCTATGCTGAAATGGTCGCTTATAGGTTACGGTGTAGGCTTTGCGCTTTCGGCTATTATGATTATTCTTATGGCGGTATTTTCGTTCGGACTTTTCGCTGTGACAGAAACAAGCTATTACAGTGATTATGATGACTATTATGATTATTACGATGATGCTTACGATTATTATGAGGATTACTACGAGGATTATTATTACGATTACATTTAAAAGAAAAAGAGGCTGTGAAAACAGTCTCTTTTTTATTGGTCGGCAGCCGGGAAGCTGATAAAATCTGCTTTGGCAGGCAGATGAAATAAAACAAAACCGTTGTAAAGCCTTATGTGCTTTCGCAACGGTTTTAATAATTATATGATTTTAACCTTTATTCATGCCGGGTGTAAACGTAATCCTTTATGTCACGTCAGCGTGTGACTGCCGGCTGCTAAAAAATCCCACGGACTTATCCGTGGGATTTTGCTGTTACTGCTTAGCGCCGTTATCAAACATTTCAAGAGCCTTTACACTTGCGGCAAAGCACTTTGCAAGACAGTCTGCATTAAGAGCGTCGGGAGTGTCAAGTCTTGTGTGATAGAAGTCGGGAAGCGCGTGATTGAGAGCTGTAACGCCTGTTGCACGCATACCTGCCTGAGCAAATGCTGCTGAGTCTGTTGCACCGCCGAGGGGAGGTACGAAGCCCTTCTTAAGGGGAATGTCAAGCTCTGCACAAGCTTCCATAAACAGGTCGGAAACATCCTTATCAACCTTAACTGTACTGTTAAGGTCGCGATAGTTAACCATAAGCTGCTCTGACTGACTGATTGTGTCGTATGAGAGAACAAAGGTGGGAACATGTTCAAATTCCTTAGCGTGCTTGCCTGCCCATGCCTTTGCGCCACGGAGACCTGCTTCCT
>JAZUAZ010000126.1:0-3530 GCA_045638245.1 Acutalibacteraceae bacterium
GAGAATGCCTCCAGCCTTCTGCAATTAAACTTTACGGAAAGCAAATTCTTGCTCTTTGATTAAACATTCAAGTAAGTATCTATGTAAAATGGGTTAATTATTAAAGCTACCTCTGCGTAATAACCGTAAAAGAAAGATAAAACTTCTCAGCGGCCTGCGGCATTACTTGCTATTGCCGCTACCGCCTTACCCGCTGCGGAAACAATAAACGGAGGGCATCGTCACCGAAGCACTCGCAGTGCGAGATGAAGCGAGGTGAGGATGGCGCAGCGGTCAAAAGTTGCCCGCGCTCCAAGCGGAAAGCAACTTTTGGGAACCGCAAGAGGCGGGTAGTCTTTCAGAGAGTAGTAGGATTTAATAATAACTATCTTTCTCGGCAGATATCACTGATGGCACGCTTCCGTAGTTTGTTGTTGGAGGCGGACTATACATTTATTTAAATATGTCAAGCTGTGTCTATGAAAAGCGTGCTTTTGCTTCCTTTTGTCACAACCGACAAAAGGAAGTGCCATAGCGGCATGAGCGTATCCACGGTAAATGCCTCATTGAAACATCAAGGTGAAAAAGTAGTGCCTTACGGTTAGACGGGCGGTGGAAGAGTTCGTGAGAGCGGCTTGAGCGTTACCACAGCTGAAGCATCATTGAAACATTAAGATGAAAAAGATGCACCCGAAGTAAACCTTCGGGTGCTGATGAGCTTATTCAGTTCTGAGTGCCTCAACGGGATCCTTCTTAGCCGCGATTGACGAGGGTACAAGACCTGCAATGAAGGTGAGGAATACGCTTATGCCGATAAGCAGTGCCGCCGCATTTGCAGGAAGCTCTGCCGCTGCAGGTGTATTTGTAAGAGCCTTGAGCAGGAGGTTTATGGGGATTTCCAGCAACAACGTGGATACTATACCCAGCACACCTGCCGAGAAGCCTATGGTTATGGTTTCTGCATTGAATACTCGGGAAACGTCGCCCTTTGATGCACCGATTGAACGGAGAATACCGATTTCCTTTGTTCTTTCAAGAACGGAGATGTAGGTGATAATACCGATCATTACAGATGAAACGATAAGAGAAATAGCGATGAATACAACAAGCACATAGGTAACGATGTCAATGATGCTCAGAATCATTTCAAGCATACCGCCGACTACGTCAGTGGGAGTTATCTGATACTCGGGATGTCCGTCATCAGCAACACTCTTGTTGTAGTGGTTTATCATTTCTGTTATTTCATCCTTAGCTGTGAAGTTCTTGGGATAGAAATAAATGGAAGTCGGCTTATCGTGGTCGCTGTAGCCGAGAGTTTCAAGAGTGTGTGTATATGAGCATTTAGCGTTGAGTGTATCAATGTACGCCTGCTTGAGTGCATATACCTGGGAATCCTCGAGCACACCCTCAATAAGCTTTTTCTTAAGCTCTGTAAGGTCGGCAAGACCGCCGAAGCTACCCATACTGCCGAGGTCGGCAATATCAATGTTTGTAAGGTCGAAATCACCGAGCAGACTCATAAAGGGAGCAAGGTTAAGATGCTTGAAGTCTATATCGTTGAAATCAATATCCTTAAGGTCAATGTCATTGACTGTAAGTGTATTAAACTTTTCGCCTGTGAAAATATCGTACTCGGGATTGGAGAGCTGTTCTTTTACAGGTGCGGAATTAGCTGTTGAGTCAAGGACATAATCAAGAAGCTCGCTTCTGTAATAGATACCGTTTGTACCGAGTGAGAATACAGTGTCTTCGTTGGGAAGAAGTACGCCTACGACCTTGATTTTAAGACCGTTGTCGATAGCGTTCTGAAGGAAGGCCTTGTCATTTTTCTTGTTTACCCAGAGACCCGTTGAGGGATCCTTTTCCATAAGTGAGGAATTGAGAACAAGGCTGAATTCAAGGTCGCAGATTTCCTGGTAGGTGTATTTTATCTTTTCAAGCTCAATAGCTTCGGTTGAGCCTGCAAGGCTTGACATAATATCAGAGGAGAACTGGCTCTGATCCTTGAGGCCGAGACCGTAAAGCACGAATTCGGTAATTTCACTGTTCTGGTCAAGGATGAGAACAACCTCGCTTTTGTCTTCGGGAAGTCTGCCGTATACAACGTCGTACTGCTGCTTGATGAACTCGTCATCACCGATAAGCTGATGCCATGCGTCAAGGATAGTAGTACCGGTAATGCCCTCCATCATGCTCATAAGGTCAACGCCCTGGAAGTCATTGAGAAGGGTGTTGGGGTTAACGTGGATGGGTCCTGCTTCACCGTCGGTACGGTAGATGTTGAGCGGAGCGGTGTACTTATACTGAATGTCGTTACACAGCTCGTCGAATTTATCCTGATTGTCGTGGATGTACTTCTTGAAGGAGGCAACGTTGTTGCTGTCTGCCTGTGAAACGAAGGTGCTGAGCATATCGGTCAGCATATGGTTAACGTAAACGTTTTCCTTGTCGTGGTCCACATTGGTGCCGCTTGCAAGAATTCCCGAGAAGGCATTCATAATGGAGTCGGTGTTAACCGCTTCTCTTTCGATTGAGTAGGGATAGGCAAGAAGTGCGTCGGACTGCATTCTTTCAACGTAGTTTGTGATACCCTGAGAGAGTGCGATAACAAGAGCGATACCTATAATACCGATTGAACCTGCAAAGGCGGTAAGGAAGGTTCTCGTCTTTTTTGTCATAAGGTTACGAAGAGAAAGACCGAAGGCAGTTTTGAGGCTCATTGAAGGCTTTCTGCCCTTCTTTTTATCCTCCTCGGATTTGATTTTTTCCATACGTACGTCCGCATCGGTAGGCTCAAAGGGATTGCTGTCATCTACCATTTTACCGTCCTTGAAGCGGATGATTCTGTTGGAGTACTCGTGAGCAAGCTCAGGGTTATGGGTAACCATAATGATAAGCTTGTCCTTGGAGATTTCCTTAAGGATCTCCATAATCTGAACGCTTGTTTCACTGTCGAGAGCACCTGTGGGCTCGTCGGCAAGAAGAATGTCGGGGTTGTTTATAAGAGCACGTGCAATAGCAACTCTCTGCACCTGACCGCCTGACATCTGGTTGGGCTTCTTGTTTATGTAGTCGCCCAGACCAACCTGCTCGAGGGCCTTGATAGCTCTTTCGCGTCTTTCTGTTTTGCCTACGCCTGAAAGAGTGAGAGCAAGCTCAACGTTAGCGAGGACTGTCTGGTGGGGGATAAGGTTATAGCTCTGGAATATAAAGCCGATAGAGTGGTTTCTGTAGGTATCCCAATCCTCATCCTTGAAGTTTTTGGTGCTCTTGCCGTTGATGATAAGGTCACCGCTTGTGTAGTGGTCAAGACCGCCGATGATGTTGAGCATTGTTGTTTTACCGCAGCCGGAGGGACCGAGGATAGACACAAACTCACTTTCACGGAAGTTTATGCTGATATTGTTCATCGCACGGACAGTGGTGTCGCCCGTGACGTAGTCTTTGACGATATTTTTTAATACGAGCATTCTTTTAGCCTCCTGTTACTTATTAGCCGCTTTTTTTGTTTTATGATCCTGCAGGAAGAATTTTATCTTATCACGGTT
>JAZUAZ010000127.1:0-10759 GCA_045638245.1 Acutalibacteraceae bacterium
CTTTCGGTGGGCTCAAAATCCACCCTCTTGCTTTCATAGGCGTTACCGTACTTTACAATATTTGCTATACGGTTAACAAGCACCGTTGTCTTGCCGCTTCCCGCACCCGCAAGAATAAGCACAGGACCCTTCACCTGGAAGATAGCCTGCTTCTGCTTATCGTTCATATTTTTAAAATCTTTTTCTATAATCTGCTTTCTTAAATCAAAAAATTCTTTAGTAGCCATTTTTTACCTCTTTAATTTTACTGCACATTCTATATAATTTTACATTATATCAAGAAAAAAAACAACTGTATTTTTAAAATAAACACAAAAAAATCAGCCGTCATAAAGACGGCTGAAAAAGCTGATATTACATTATCCTAAAAATGAAATAATGTTGAAAAAAAGATTTTGATATGTTAATCAGTTTTCTCCGAGAGCGACAAGCATAGAATCAACATCGGTGAAAAGTACGGGAGTAATGCCTATTTCGGGAAGCTTTTCGAGATTTTTGACGCTGTCATCTATCATAAAGATTTCATCGTACTCTTTATCGAAGGAGCTTACACAGTGAAGGTAAATTTCCGCATCGGGCTTAGCCATTTTAAGGGCAGAGGAGACGAAAATTTTATCAAAAAGACGTGTGAGATTATTTTCCTCAAAGAGCTTCTCAACAAAGCCCGTAGGCGCATTGGAAAGAAGAGCAATATCTGCAGTTTCTCCCAGCTTTTCGATAACGGGCACCATATAAGTGCGAAGGCAGATAAGCTTCTCCCACTCGCTGAGGATGTCCTCTTTTTTCATTCCGAGCTCCGCTGACATAAGATCAAAAAGCTCTTCTCTCGTTATTTCGCCGCGGTCGGCAGGTACGAAAAATTTATCCTTGAGTCTTGCGGCTGTTTCCGCTTCAAAATGATTTCTGAAAAAGACGGGAGCAATCTCGTCAAAAATAACGCCGAAGCAATCGAATATTATAAGTCTGTTTTTCATAATGTCACCTTATCTGTAGTATTTGTCGGTACGCTTAAGATAGTCAATAAGCATCATTGCCCAGTCGGTCTGGATGAAGTCGAAGCCCTTATCCGCAAGCCAGCCCCAGCCTTTATCCTCACTTTCAGTCAGTGCCGTATCGTCGCTGTGTCCGCCCGCAAGCTGCTGACGGTAATCGAATATAATGGAGTTAGCCCACACGAGTACGCCGTCACGGTGCATCTTATCTATAAACTCATCGGAGGCAAGATATTCTGTATCTTTCTTGAAAAGAGCCTCAACACCCACATAGTTGATATTTCTTTTAAGAAGCATCTCGTGACAATCGTGATTATTGCGTACTATGGGCATAAAGGGAAGCTCGGGAGCAAAATTTTCGAGCAGGTCAAAAACCTTATCCGAGGGAGCGCTCTTCACAAGGCACTGGTCGGTCATTCCATGGCGCTTTATCGCTTTATAAATTTTTTCGGGATTCGACCAGAACTTATCAATGTTTATATAGCATCTGCCCTTGAACTGCTCGAGAAAATCGTCGAAGGACGGTACTGTGAACTGTGTTTTTGTACGGTCGAAATTGACATAGCGGATTTTGCTGACGGTTTTATAGGAAAGTGTGTTAAGAAGTACGGGAGCATTCATATGAGAAAGCTCCATCATCGGGTGAAAAAGAAAAAGCTTTCCGTCACGGCTGCAGTTGAGGTCAACCTCAAGCATATCCGCGCCCTGCCTGAGAGCAATTTCATACGCTGCCATAGTGTTGCAGGGTATGTTACCCCCTGCCGCACCTCTGTGAGCGACAACTATTATATTTTCTTTTGCTTTTTCGTAGAGAGTTTTCATAGGTATATCTCCTTTCGGGGGGTGGGTAGAGGAACCTCTCCGTCAGATGCTACGCATCTGCCACCTCTCCTTTCAGGAGAGGCAAGAAATTGTATATAAAGTATAGGCTTAATTTTACCCGTTGTCAATATAAGGCGGGGTTGACTTTATTTGTCCATAGGGATATAATTGTAAAAAAATTACGGAAGTGATAAAATGGCAATAGAAAAGGTAAGAGAATACTTCAGTCAGTACGGTATGGAGGATAAAATTCTCGAATTTGAGGTTTCAAGTGCTACTGTTGAGCTTGCCGCTAAAGCAGTAGGCGTTGAAGGACAGAGAATTGCTAAAACTCTCTCATTTCTTGTAAATGAGGCGGCAGTTCTTATTGTTGTTGCCGGGGATGCCCGTATCGACAATAAGAAGTTCAAGGAATTCTTTCACCTTAAGGCTAAGATGCTTTCATACGAGCAGGTAGACGAAATGATAGGTCACTCAGTAGGCGGTGTGTGCCCCTTTGCAGTAAACGAGGGTGTAAAAGTATATCTCGACGAGTCTCTCAAGCGTTTTGACACAGTTTTCCCCGCCTGCGGCAGCAGTAACAGTGCTATCGAGCTTAATATGTCAGAGCTTGAAAAGCATTCCGGCTCACTCGGTTGGATTGATGTATGTAAAATTTGAGCAAAATAAAACACGCCCGCAGGCGTTTTTTTATTATTCTTCTTCCTTGTTTGTTGCTCCGCTTATAAGATTGATAATTTTTGCAATAAACTCCTCAATCCAAGCTAAAACTTCATTGATTTTTTCGAAAAATGCATCCATTTTATGTTACCTCCAAAATTAAGTTGTACCTTAGTACAGTTTTATATTATAATTTTTTATGAACTTTGTCAATATTTTTCTGCAGAAAAAAGCAAAACCCGCTTAAAGCGGGCTTTGTTTTTTAAACAATTGTTTAATTCATTTAAGAATCTTATTTTACAAGGTTGCCGTTTTCATCCTTAGTGATGCCAAAAATAGCAAGAATGTTGTAGATGAACTCCCAAAGAAGAGCGTACATTTCTTTAAGTGCGTCAAAATTCATTGTAATATCCTCCTTCTTTAAATTTTAAATAAGTAAGGTCAATTAGTTCTCTTCCCAGTATGCGAATACCTTGTAAAGATACTCCCAAAGAGCCTGCCAGATAGCTTCGAACTTTGCGAAAAATTCTGCCATTGTTGTATCCTCCATATTTTAGATTTATTAAGAGAATTCCCTTAATATGACTATATTATATAACAGCAGACATTAAAAGTCAATGGATTATTCAAAATTTTTTCATAATTTACAATTTATAAAACAAAAACACCTCTGATTACTCAGAGGTGCATTTCATTTCAAGATTATTCTGTTCTGCCGAGAACCTCGTCAAGTCTTAAGAATGCAAAGATTGCATCAAAGAACTTATCGAATGCATCGCTGATTCTCTTGAGTATAGCCTGGAAGCTGTCGATAAAGTTCTGCTGATCCTGCTCGTCCCAGATATCACCGATGTTGTGGTTGTTGTCTTCAAGATCCTGATCCTTTTCGCCGCAGCAAGCACACTTGCAGTTGCAGCCCCAGATACCTGTGCAATCTTCACAGCAAACAGTACCGTCGAAGCCTGATTCGCCGTCTTCATTGTTTTCTGTTGCACACTTTGTAAGATATGAAATATCAAGATTAGGACACTTTACGCAGCAGTGACAGGGTAAACCATCAAAGTGGTCAGCATCTTCGCAGGTGCAATCACTTGTTACTCTGTACTGATAAATGTAAGATCCGTCAACATCATATCCGACAGGAACTCTTTCACCGTCATAATATTTTGCTGAAGCGCTCATCGCAAAGCAACCGAAAAGCATAACGAGGGCTAATAAAACTGAAATTGATTTTTTCATAATAATCCTCCTATAAAATGGCGCAAGAATACAACACGCCTATATTCACAGTTACATTATAATGAATAAGGCAAAAAAAGTCAACAATATTAACAAAATTTTTTACAGCCTAAAAAAATTATTCCGTACAGTCGTGCCGTACGGAATAAAACTCAAATTTTACTTATGCCGCCTGCAGTGCTTCATCACCGGTTTCAGGAACTGCGGGCTCATCATCGGGAGTGGGAGCTTCTTCGCCGCCTATTAAGCTACCGATAAAATCGCCGATCTGATCAACAAGGGCATCCTTATCTATAACGCCGAAGATGATTGCAAGCTTAACATAAACCTTAGCAAGCTTAAGAACGATCTTAGCAATCTTGAGAGCGGGCTTTACAGTGCCGAAGGGAAGATCAAGAATCCAGTCGTATTCACCTAAAATTGAATCTTCCTCTGTGCCTTCTGCATCCTCTTCTTCAGTGGCGGGAGGGTTTGTTTCAGCGGAAGTTTCATCATTTGTGTCTGTACCTTCAGCAAAAGCAACTGTACCCATTGAGAAAGTCATAATGAGCGCGAGTAAAAGTGCAATTATTTTTTTCATATAGTTTTACCTCCTTTATTTGGTAATTCAAGTATATAATTTTTAATGTCCTTTTGTCAATAGATTTTTGTAATATACTTTCTTTCAATAAAAAAATACTGCCGTTTCTCTGTGCTGAGTCACGGCAGAAATTTTTATTTTCCCATACTTCTGAGCATATCTATTGCTTCGTCAAGCTTTTCATCGGGAATGCATCTGAAATACATAACCGCAAGCTGCTCTTCCCTAGAAAGATGAGCAGTAGGATCAGGATCCATTATGGAAATTTCAGTTTCAACCTTCTTGAATCTGGGATTGTTTTCCTCAACACCTGCAAGAAATCCCACACTGCAATTATACATCTTGGCAAGAGTGGTAAGTGTTGTGACAGAAGGACTCGTCTTACCCGTTTCATAGAAGGTGTAGGTAGTTCTGTCTATACCTAAAATATTTGCAATTTCTTCCTGTGTAAGCTTGTGGGCTTTTCTTACTTCTTTGAGCATTTTTTTCACCATATTTATCACTCCTTTTGTGAATATATTACCATATAAAATGTAGAAATTCAAGAGTTTTCATAAAATAATGTTTTAATTCCTCACATTGTTTTTTATTATTTTACTTGTCTTTGTTCACATTTTTCACTGTTAAAGTATCTGTATATTCTCTCTGCGTCGCTTTTGCTTATACCCTTGACAGCTGAAATCTCATACTTACTTGCCTTCGACAAAGCAGATACGGTTCTGAAATGCTTTATCAGAAGCTCAGCTTTTTTCTTACCTATACCGTCTATTGCAGTAAGTCGTGAGGAGAGAGAGCTTTTTCCGTGCTTTTCCCTGTGGTAGGTTATGGCGAAACGGTGAACCTCCTCCTGAATGGAGGATACAAGTGTAAAAACCTGACGTACCGAGCTTATAGAAATCTCTCTTCCGTCAGCAGTAATGGCTCTCGTCCTGTGGGATGAATCCTTGACCATACCGAACACGGGTACGTCAAGACCGAAGGCTTCAATAATCGGCTTTACCGCATTGACCTGACCTTCACCGCCGTCAAGAAGAATAAGATCGGGAAGTCTGCCAAAGCCTTCGCCGCTTTGCTTTTCTTCCATATAACGGTTAAACCGTCGGCTTATAACCTCACGCATTGAGCCGTAATCATCCTGACCGTCAAAGGATTTGACGGCAAAACGACGGTACGCCTTTTTGCAGGGTCTGCCCTTTTCGAAAACAACCATACCGGCTACATTATCACTGCCTGCAGTATGTGAAATATCGTAGGATTCAATATATTCCGGTGTTTTCGAAAGTCCGAGAAGCTTTTTAAGCTCATCAAGCACCGCAGTTTCCCTGCCGCTTCTGCCAAGATGCTCCCCGAGCTTCTGAGCCGCATTACTAAGGCACATTTCAATTACCTTTGCCTTCTCCCCTTTTTTCGGTACGATAACAGAAACCTTTTTGCCCTTCCTTTCGCTAAGGTACTCACTTATAAGCTCCGCATCGGATATCTCTTCATCAACAATTATAAGCGAAGGGATGTACCTGTCCATAGAATAAAAGCTAGTAATCGCCTGCTGACGCATATCCTCACAGACAGGGAGAATAAAATGCTCGCTGCCTACGAGAAGACCGTCCCTGAAGCTCAGTACGGCAAGACACGCCTTTTCTCCGCTTTCAACAACGGCAAAGACATCCTCCTCAACGCTGTCTTTTACGACAACTTTCTGCCGTGAGGCTATCTTTTCAATCGCCCTGATTTTATCCCTGAGCTTTGCCGCCTTTTCAAACTCAAGATTTTCCGATGACGCTTCCATTTCTGCTCTGAGCTGCCTGAGGAGCTTTGTGCTTCCGCCTCTGATAAATTCAACGGCTCCCTCAAGATTTTCCTTGTATTCCTCTTTGCTGATTTTACCCGCACACACACCGCAGCAGCGTGAGATAAAATAGTTAAGACAGGGTCTTGACAGACCGTTTATATCACGCGGAAACTGCTTTGAGCATGTGGGAAGTCTGAATATTTCACAAGCCTGCTCAACTGCATTTGTTACGGAATAATTCCCGGTATAGGGTCCGAGATAATCCGCATTTTCGTCATCTTTTCTGAAACAAGGGGCAATGGTTCCCCATTCACCCCTTGTAATCTTTATATAACTGTAGCCCTTGTCATCCTTGAGCAGAATATTGTATTTCGGCATATTCTGCTTTATAAGGCTGCATTCAAGGACAAGTGCTTCGAATTCCGTAGCGGTAAGAATATAATCGAAATCCTCAACATTGTCCACCATTTTTCTGACCTTGGTGCTGTGTCTGTTCTGAGAACCGAAGTATTGACTGACTCTGTTTTTGAGCTTTTTAGCCTTGCCTACATATATTATTTTTCCGCTTTTGTTTTTCATAATATACACGCCCGGAGTCAGAGGCAGCTTCATTGCCTTTTCTCTGAGCTGACTGAGCTTACTGTTTTCCTGCACAGACACGCACCTCCTTTTATTTGATTTTTGCCGTAGTTTTTGATGAATAGGAGCCGTAACCCGTTATTCCGCTCTTTTTTGCTATGGCTCTTACCTTATAGGTATATTTTTTACCGCTTTTAAGTCCTGTATCCTTGTATTCGGTAACTCCGTTCTTAAGTATTGCTATACGCTTACACTCCGAGCCCTCGTAACGGTAAACGTAATATCTGTAAACCTCACTGCATTCACTCCATGTAAGAAGCGCAGTACCCTTGCTTTTACTTGTCACCTTAAGAGTAGGCTTTTCGGGGCCGGCAACAGAAAGAGCCTTGTTCGAAGCCGACGAGTAAATATATCCGGGATTTACTTTTGTGGCAGCGTGTACCTTGTAATAGGCCTTTTCACCCGGCTTAACCTTAATGGTCACGGTCGTATCCTTCACGCTCTTTATTTTGATGTACTTTTTATTTGCTGAATCATATCTGTACAAGTAGTAAACGGTTGCATTGTCTGCCTTATCCCATACAAATCTTACGGTACCGCTTGCAGAGTAATTCTGCTTAAGGCCTGTAACCTTCGGAGGTCTGGTTGACAGCTTGACCTTTGTATTGGCTCCCTTGAAGGTACCGTCGGCAGTTTTTGCACGTCCTCTTACAAGGTAGTAATAATTTTTACCCGCCTGAACACCGTTATCGGTAAACTTTGCTTCGGTGGTATTTCCTACCTTCACGTATTTCTTGGTTGATGAATTATATCTGTGTATGTCATAGCTGTCGGCACAGTCAAGGGCATCCCACACAAATGTAATACTTTCGGTGGTAGTTTCCTCCTTGACGAGAGTTATGCCCGTAATGTTTGCAGGCTTTACCGTAACCTTACATTCAGCACTTACGGAGCCGTCCTGATTTTTACAGTAAACTGTGGCTATACCGCATTTTTTGGCCGTAAGAGTACCGTCGGCAACAGATACGATATCATCGGATGAGCTTTCCCACACAAGAGCTTCCGTATAATCAGCAGGCTCAACCGATGCAGTAAGAGTCTTTTTATCACCGCTGAGCATATCAACTGCGGCTGTATCAAGATTTACAGAAGTTATAGTCTTGATTTCAGGAGCATTTACTGTAAAGGAAATAAGTGTGCCGCTCACCTTCCACGACGGAACGTGCTTGCTTCTTGAATAAAGCTTGGCATAGTACTTACCGTTTTCCTCTATTCTTACCTTAGTGGTAGTTTCACCGTAAACATTAAACTGGTTTATAAGCTTTTTATCAGCATCATAAAGTCTGAAAAGATAGTAATCTGCTCCGCTGACCTCACTCCACTCAAATTCAAGCTCTTGGCTTTTATAAGTCTTTTTTGCGCCCTTTATGTCGGCCTTCTGCCATGCACCGCTCTTATATTCGGAATAATTGAGTGCCGCCCAGCCCTTTACACTTCCGCAATAGACGTAGCCCCAGAGATACTTGTCACTGAAGAGCTTATCGGTTACATAAAATTCTGAATTTGCGGGAATTGAGCCAACTCTTTTGCCGTCAACGGTTGCCTCAGCTCTGACATTGAGGTTACTGTCAGACATTTTCCATACCTCTGCCTTTTCGGGAGCCTTTTCCTCTGTTTCATATTCCTCGATATGATCAAAGAAGTAAAGGTCTGTATTCTTTCTGTCATTTCCCGAGAGATGAAGTACATAGGTAAAGCCTCTGTTCTTGATGTAGGATATATCCATTACACCCCAGCGGATTCCGCACTTATAGTCCCAGTTGCAGTCGGTAAAGGATATTTTTGAGCCGCTTACACCTGTGATACATATTGAATGTCCGTCATTTCTGAAACGGATAATATCACCTACTCTGAGATTATCCACATTCAATCTCGTGCTTTTGGTGAATTTACTTCTCGGAGACTCACCGGTAATATCATAAGCTATTTTGTGGGCATAGCCCATACACTGTATTGCTCTGTCAAAGCTGTTGCAGGAACATGCGCCTTCAGCCCAGCTGCATCCTCTGTGAGACGAGCAGGGAGTGCCGGTAACAGTTTCGGGACTGTTTTTGCTTGAACCCATATGATTCCAGTATTTGCCTGCAGGGTATTTTTTTACAAGAGAAGCAAGAATCGCCATAGTGTCATCAGCAGGCTCACCTTCTTCGGTATCGGAAGGCTCATCCTGAGAATCAGACACTGCAGTTGTCTGTGTTATCTCACTGTATAAAGCTGTTGTTTCATCAGAATCAACAGCCGCAGCATATGTACCGACAGATAAAGCTGTAATTGCAGAAAGTATTAAACAAAGTGTTCTTTTTATCATACAGGACTCCTTTATTTTTTATTTCCGTTTAATTAAAATTCCCAAATTCGATTTATTATATCATATATATAAGAATTTTGCAAGTTTACAGCCTACAGCAACACTTTTATAAAAAAAGAGGACAGCACAAGGCTTACAAAATCAGCCGCAAGACCTGCCATAAGCGTATGTCTTGTCTTCTTTATTCCTACTGAGCCGTAATAAATACTCACTGCATAAAAGGTGGTATCCGTTGCACCCATAAGTACAGAAGCGACCTGCCCGACGAAGGAATCCGCCCCTTCTTTCTCAAGTATATCTCTGAAAAGAGAAAGTGCTCCGCCTCCCGAAAAAGGAGTAAGCATACCTATGGGAATAATCTGTTCGGGAACACCGAGAATACGTGCGACAGGTGATAAAAGCTCGGTTATAAGCTCCATTCCGCCGCTTTCACGAAGCATCGTCACTGCTACAACAAGAGCAACTATATTCGGAAATATATCATAAACCGTTTTAAGCCCTTTTTTTGCTCCGCGGACGAAAGAATCAAACACCCTTACTCTTTTCACCGTACCGACCGCAAAGGTAAAAATAACGGTAAGGGGAAGCACCCATACTGCGGCTTTGTCTATCACTTCTTTTTCACCCTTCTTTCTATTAAGCATCCTATTCTTGCCGAAATAATTCCTGTCGCAAGAGCTGTTGCTGTTGTAAGAAGAGTCGGCAGAAGTATTTCCATAGGAGCAGACGAGCCGTACTGTCCCCTGAGAGTAGCTACCGTAGTAGGAATTATCCTCATAGCGGCGGTATTAAGTACCACAAAAACAACCATCTCGTCGCTCGCCCTGTCAGTATCCTTATTTAAAAGCTGAAGCCTTTTCATCGCTTCAAGTCCCAACGGTGTAGCCGCATTTCCGAGTCCGAGCATATTGGCAGTAACATTCATGGATATGGCTTCGAGTGCATAATTTTCTTTACGAAGACGCGGAAAAATAAGCTTAAGCAAGGGTGAAACAACTCTGCAAAGCCATCCTGTTACACCTGATTCCTCCGCAACAGACATAACACCTCCCCAGAAGCACATCGCCGCTATAAGATTGAGAAGCAACTCCACCGCAGAGGTACCGCCTGTAACTATTGCAGAGGACAGCTCAGACATTCTGCCCGTCAGCACAGCAGAAATAAAGGAAAAAATAAGCATTGCAGGAAGAATACCGTTCATCATAGCGATCACCTCTTTCTCTGAAATATATTCAAAGCAAAGATGAAATATGAGCAGAAACAAATAAGATAAAAAGCAGTGTCCGTAAAGAACACTGCTTAAGTTGTTATTTGAAGCGATCAAAAAAGCTTCTCTTTTCTTCGCCGACGGTTGTGCCGTCATCCACATTATTCTTAGGCTTGTTGGTGAGAGTATCGTCAAAGTTTTTAAGTAAATCCTTCTGCTTCTGATTGAGGTTTTTCGGTACCTCAACAATAATCTTGACAAACTGGTCGCCTCTGCCTCTGCCGTTAAGTGACTGTATACCTCTGCCTCTGAAACGGAAAACCTCGCCCGGCTGAGTACCTGCAGGAAGCTCGTACTTAACCTTACCGTCAAGAGTCGGAATATAAAGAGTGTCACCGAGAGCCGCCTGAGCATAGGTAACATTGAATTCACACCAGACATCAAAGCCGTCACGTTCAAAGAAAGGATGCGGTCTTACGTTGACATTTACTCTCAGGTCACCGGTAGGTCCGCCGTTGACACC
>JAZUAZ010000128.1:0-11598 GCA_045638245.1 Acutalibacteraceae bacterium
CGTATGGAAAGAATGGTGCTTCGTGACAGAAACCACGCCTGCGTATTTATGTGGAGTCTCGGTAATGAGGCAGGCGACGGAAGCAACTTCCTGAGAATGAAGGAGGCTGCTCTCAAGCTCGATAACACAAGACAGTTCCACTACGAGGGTGACTTCGACTTTACAAAGAGTGATGTTATCAGCCGTATGTATCCCACAGAGGATCAGGTTGAAAAGCTCGGTAAGAAGGAGCCTCTTACAATCACATGGTTTGACAATATTGCAAACGCCCTCGCCGCTGACAGTAAGCCTATTTCCAAGGAGCTTTACAATAAGCCTGTTGTATTCTGTGAATACGCTCACGCTATGGAAAATTCACTCGGTAACTTCCGTGAATATATGGATGCCTTCGAAAAGTACGATAACCTTTGCGGCGGCTATATCTGGGACTTCGTTGACCAGGCTATCCACAAGGTAAATGAGGACGGCGAGGATATGTGGCTTTACGGCACAGACTATGACGAGAAGGCTTCATGGTTCCTTCCTCCTTACAATACCTGTGCTATCACCGGCAGTAACGTATACTTCAATGCCAACGGTATCATCGCCGCTGACAGAAAGATACATCCCTCGATTCACGAGGTAAGAAAGGTTTACTGCGAGGTTGAAATAAAGGCTATTGATGCCGCCAAGGGCTCATATATCCTTAAGAATAAGCAGCTTTTCTCAGACCTTTCAAAGTTTGATATTAAGTACCTTATTACTGAAAACGGTGAAAAGCTTACAGAAGGACTTCTTGACAGAGCAACCTTTGAGAAGCTTGCTCCTCTTTCACAGATGGATTTACCCTTCGACTGCAGCAGTCTTCTCGGTCACAAGGGTGAGATTATTGTAACCTTCTCATATCTCAGACGTGAAGCTTGCCGTTTCGCTCCTGCAGGCTATGAGCAGGGCTGGGATCAGTTCATTCTCAAGGCTGCCGACGAAAAGGAAAAGGCAGTATATGAGGACAGTGTTGAAATCGAAGGCACAGAAAAGAAGTTTGACGTTGTAGGTAAGGACTTCCGCTACAGATTTGAAAAGGGTCAGCTCGTTTCAATCGTTAAGAATGAAAAGGAATACCTTATCGGCTCACTTAAGCCTAACTACTTCAGAGCTCTTACCGATAACGATATTGACGTATTCAATTTCGTACCTCCTCTTATTCCCTTCCAGCCTCTTTTCCAGTGGAGAAGGGCTACCGATGCACTCAAGACAAAGGCAACCTTTGTACATAAGTACAGCCACAGTGCATACATTGAAACAACCGTTTCCGTTCAGGGTATGAAGGACGTTAAGATGACCTATACAGTATATCCCGACGGTAAGATTGACGTCACTCACGAGGGTACTGCAACGCTTCAGAATATGGTACGCTTCGGTACAACACTTACAATGGCAAGAGAGTTTGACCGTGTTAAGTGGTACGGCAGAGGTCCCCACGAGAACTATATCGACAGAAGAACCGGTGCAAGAATTGCTCTTCACGAAATGACCGTAACCGATATGGAGCATCACTATATGAGACCTCAGGAAAACGGTCACAGAATTGATGTAAGAATGATGGAAATCAGAAACGAAGCAGGCGAAGGCTTACGCTTCACACAGAAGGGAGAAAAGCCCTTTGCTATCAACTGCCATCACTATACAGTCAATGACCTTGACGATGCCACTCATATCCATTCACTCAAGCACAAGGACTTCACAACAGTTTGCATCGATCTTATGCAGAGAGGTATCGGCGGTGACACACCGGGTAATGCCTGTCTTCGTGAGCCCTATATTATGCATAAGGGCACAAAGTACAGCTATGGATTTACCGTTGAAGTAATTGAATAAAATGAATAGAGCCGACATCCGAGAGGTGTCGGGTCATATTTGAAAAAAGGAGAGAGAAAAATGTTTTGTCAGAAATGCGGAAGAAAGCTTGAAGAGAATGCGAAATTCTGTACCGGATGCGGTAGTAAATTTGAATTGAAGGAGACTTATGCACAGCCACAGCAACAAGCTCAACCTCAGTTTCAGTCTGTTCAGCCGTCTGTACCTGTTATGCAGAATCAGCAGACCGCAGTCAAAGAGAAGAAAAAGGGTGGAAAGAAACCGCTGGTTATCGTTATAGTAATTCTGCTTGTTCTTGCAATAGCAGGAGGTGTAGCGGCATTCCTGCTTTCCGGTGGGGATAAAACCGGTGAGGCAGCCGCCGGAGAAGGCTCATCTCAGCAGGAGGGTGAGGCTGTGCCTGAGATAAATGAGGATTTCGTTATCTATGCAAAGCAGAATAGCCTTTATATTGCTTACACCGAGAAAAATCAGTCTTTGCTGCTTACGGACACCCTTTATTATACCGGTGAAGACTATGTGACCAGATATTTTATACCCGAGGTAACTTATTATAATGAAAAGACAGGCTATCTTTACTTCCCTCACGAGATAGATCAAGTGGATCACTTGGACGTGTTTAAGCTAAGCAGAATCAAGGTTGACTCTGAAAATATCGTCAGGGACAGCATAGAGGTTGTTGTTGATGAATGGATAAGCCGTTATAGCGGCTATAGCGTTGTCGATGATGACTCTTTGATTGTTTATAAAACCTTTGAAAACGACTTGTGGTATAAAAGGCTTGGAACGAATGAGGCTGCGAAGAATATTGACTATGATGTTAACAACGTTGAAATAGATTTTGAAAAGAATAACTGTTACTATAACGATGAAACAAACGTATATTATCTGAATCTTGAAACCATGGAGAAAAAGACCGTTTTCACTGCGGATGAGACCAGCTATATTGGCATTACCTATATAGGTGACAGTGTTTTTGTCGATGCTGGTGGCGTTGACTATATTGTTGATAAAGACGGAAATAAAAATCAGCTTCCCGGAACCGGTTGGGTGCAGGAGGTTGACGGGAAATATTATTATATAGATTATTCCGAAACCGATTATCAGCAATTATCCGCTTCTCAGTTTGTAACCGATGATTGTCTGGAGTCTGACAGTCTGATCGGAGCGGGTGATGTCGGATATAATGAAAAATGCATCAGAGATGAAATAAGAAGATGTGTTCCTGATGTTGAACTGAGCGCCGGCAGCAAGGACGACATATATATCATAGACGGTAACGATATCCGTCTTGTAATATCTGATGTGTACAGCTACAGTAATAACGGCACAGAGGCTACGAGCTGTTTTAAGCTGAAGGCGCCTGAAAAGATTATTACTGTCAGTGAGATATACGACTATATTGTGGATAATTATGATGTGCAGAGCGTTGACGATATAGAGAATTATTATGTCGGAATGGCTGTTCAGAGTGTCTATGACTATCACTATTCTCAGTATATAATTGTTAACGGTGTGGCAAATGAAATCAATGCGGAAGAGATAAACTATATCGGTACGGATGTATATTACACTGATGATTACGTTTATTTCTATATGAGCACTGGAAAGTATTACGATTATGAGTACGAATACGAAGTGGATAATCCCGCAAAGCTCTACAGAGCTCCTATAAACAGTGATAGCACTCTCGGTGAATATGAGTTTTATAGTGACGCAGCTTATGTAACGAGCTTTTCAGAGGGGAATATTTTCTCTGCAAATGATGTTGAATTTACCGATGAAGGAACTTTGGTATGGTATACCGGCTTCGGAGAGCTTTACAGAAACGGTGAGTTGATTGACAGCGATGTTGCTATTGTGTACGCCGAAAACTATGGCGACGATTTCAACAAATACTATGACAATAAAGCTCTTTACGTTAAGAACATAAAAGAAACCGATACGATGTTCAGAGCGGACGTTTATTACTATGACGGTTCAGACTCGGAGTGTATCGTATCTTATGCAGCAGACTATGAGTTTTCAACAAGCGGTACAATATACTGTATCTATAATAGCGGAACGCTTGTCCGTTACGGTGCTGATGGAGATGAGGATGTCAGCTATGATGTCGATTTTGTTTTCGTGCCTGAAAAAGCAGATCGGGATACAATATATTAACAATAAAACAAGAGGTCGGTAAAAATCCGACCTCTTAATTTTTTTATACGTAAGTGTTATACCTGTTTTCCGCGGGTAGCACTTTACTGCTTTTCCCGCGTTATCGCGTGACTACTGGCTACTGACTACTTAAACTCAGGCTCTTGCAACCATTTCGCCGTAAAGCTCTTTTTCTTCCTTGATGAACTTCTCGATTGCTTCAACTGAGGGCATAGCGGCTGAGCAACTGTGTGCGGAAATAAGCATTGAAGCGGAAGCAGTACCGAATTCAAGAGCATCAATCATTTCCCAGCCTTCGAGTAAGCAGCGGATAAATGCACTTGCATAGCCGTCGCCACCGCCGAAGCCTTTCATGGCTTTAACGGGGAAGGGCTTGATTGAGTAGCTCATACCGTCGTTGGTGTAAGCTGTGGAGCCGTCCTTACCGTGCTTGATGATAACGATTTTTGCACCGTAGGAGTGCCAGAGCTTTGCACTTTCCTCGTCGGAGCCGCAAACACCTGTGATAGCTTCTGTAAGGTCATATTCCTCTCTTGAGCCGAGGATAATATCAGCGTTACGTGCTACCATCTGATAGTAAACTGAAATCTCGTCCTTATTCTTCCATGTGTAGGGACGGTAGTCGATGTCAAAGATAACAACAACGTTGTTCTTCTTTGCAAGCATCATAGCCTTGAGAGCAGCATCTCTTGAGGGGCTCATTGAAAGAGCGGTACCTGAAATAACAATTGCCTTTGCTGATGCTATGTATTCCTCGTCAACCTCTTCCGGCTCGAGCATAAGGTCTGCGATTGCATCACGGTACATAAGAATTGAGCTTTCTGTGGGGCTTTTGATTTCTGTGAAGGTAAGACCGATTTTTTCGCCGTTCTTAGCTCTGAAAATATGTGAGGTATCAATACCGTCATTTTCAAAGTAGTTGACAACGAAATCACCGTGCTGGTCGTCGGAAACCTTGCCGATAAAGCCGACTTTTTTACCGAGTCTTGCAAGACCTACTGCGATGTTTGCAGGTGAGCCGCCAACGTACTTGTTGAAGTTGCAGCTTTCAGCGAGGGGTCTGTTCATATCGGTGGGGTTGAAGTCAATTGCAACTCTGCCAATGGGGATTACGTCAAGGGGCTTGCTCTGGTCGAATTCTACGTATTTCATAATTTTCTTTCCTTTCAATATATAACTTATTCAGCTTTGCCTACTGAATAAAAAATTTCCATATGCTTCTTTGCGTTTTCATAAGCACCGGCTATTTCAGCCTGATGAAGGTCATAATAGCCTTTTATTGTACCTTTTTCATAGCCTTCTCTTGCTTTGCCCTCTGCGGCGGCAAAGGTTGCGGTGGCTATGTTGATTTTCTTTATACCGTTCTGATGACAACGGATGAAGTCCTCCGGCTCGATGCCCGTACCACCGTGAAGAACAAGGGGTACGTCAACGTTTTTCTTAACCTGCTCGAGAATGTCAAAGCGTAATTCGGGGGCATCCTTGTAAAAGCCGTGAGCGTTACCGATAGCTATTGCAAGGGCATCAACGCCTGTTCTTTCCGCAAAGATTTTTGCCTGGTCGGGGCTTGTACAGCGCATAGCAATATCAACGCTTCCGTCCTCGCTTCCGCCTACACAGCCGATTTCAGCTTCAACTGCGGCGCCGTAGCCCTTGGCAAGAGCAACAACCTCCTTGGTTTTTTCGATGTTTTCTTCCACACTCAGGTGTGAGCCGTCAAACATTACCGAGGTGAAGCCGAGTCTGAGAGCCTGACCGATACACTCAATTGTTGTGCCGTGGTCAAGATGTACCGCAACGGGTACGGTAGCATTTTTAGCCGCCGCAAGCATAGCGGGACCGATGATTGCAAGAGGGGAATGATTAAGACGTACTTCAGCAATCTGAAGGATGATGGGTGAACGTGTTTCTTCGGCCGCCTTTACAACGCCGAGAATCATCTCGAGATTTGCAACGCTGAAGGAGCCTACTGCATATCCTCCTTTTTGGGCATCGGCAAGAAGAGCTTTCATATTTACAAGTGGCATATTTATCACTCCTGAAAAATTAGTCTGTTGATTTAAGGGACTCTACCATATCTACCTTTTTGAGCTTTCTGTGAAGCACAAGGCTTACAAACATAGAAAAAACAAAGGCAAGGACAGCGGAGTAAAGGAAGCTCTGTATTGAAAGACCTCTGCCGAACATAATTACGTCAACCTCTGCAAAGGTGATAACTACCTTGTGAAGAAGCACGCCGAAGATAAGTCCTTCAACGATACCTATGAGCGTAAGAATGATGTTTTCTCTGAAAATATAGGAGGAAACCTCAAGGTTATCAAAGCCGAGCACTTTTATTGTGGCAATTTCCTTTATTCGTTCGGTGATGTTGATTATTGAAAGGTTGTAGAGCACGATAAAAGCGAGAAGTGCGGCGGAAACTATCAGAATAAGTACAACGGCACTGATTGAATCCATAATATTCTCGAAGGAATTCTGTATCTGACTTGTGTATGCAACCGCACTGATTTCATATTCGCTCATAAGCTCTGCGGCAAGTGCATTTTTCTGCTCCTGCGAAAGATTTCCTACTGCAAGGTTAGCTGTGATGTAGTTGTAGTCCGGAGTTGAGCCGAAAATGCTTGTGTAAAGGTTATTTGAAAGATATATATAATGGAAAGCGTAGTTTTCCACTATTGCCGCTACGGGAATCCTTACACTGTAGGTTTCATCTATTTTAAGGTTGAACCAGTCACCTTCTTTTACACCGAGTGTAGAGGATAGTTTTTCGGTTATTATGGCACCGCTGTCCGTAAGCTGATGGGAGTCACCTGTTTTACGGTTGGTAAGCTTGATATATTTTCCGAGCTCAGCTGCATTTTCGGGGACAACGAGATAGCTTTCGAGAGCCTCGGTTCCATCCTGAGAAACGGCATCGTAAACCTTCATATGGTTAAGGAGGGCTGAGCTGACAAGCGCCTTGGATTTTACTGTTTCGTAGGCGGGACACTCGGACACCGTTGTATCGTAAGAGCCGTTAAGGACTATCTGCATATCATAGTTCCATACACAATCCTCTTTTATGAACTGATTCTGCATGGTTCTGTCTATGGAGTCATTAAGACCGAAGCCTGCAAGAAGAAGGGCGGTACAACCAGCTACTGCAAGGGTTGCCATAACGAAGCGCTTCATATTTCTGAAAACGTTTCTGAAGGTGACCTTCCAAGTGAAGCCGAGCTTTGACCATAAGGCGGGGAAGTTTTCGAGAAAGACCTTTTTACCGCTCTTGGGAGCCTTCGGACGCATAAGGCTTGCGGGGAGAACCCTGAGACTCTTACGGCAGGTAAGATAGGTAGCAAGGACAGTGGAGCCGATGGCTACAGCTATGCCGGGAAGGGCGTAGCCTATACGATAGGAAAGTATAACCCCGGGCATATCGAAGAAAATCTTATAGGCGGTGGTTACGGCAATCGGGAAAACGGCAAAGCCGAGGAAGGAGCCTGCAACCGAGCCTATACCCGAAGCCATAAGGGCATATATTATATATTTTGACATTATTTCCTTGTCTGTCATGCCGAGAGCCTTGAAGGTACCGAGAATAGTACGGTCCTCCTCAATCATTCTTGTCATTGTGTTAAGGCAGACGAGGGCGGAAACAAGAAAGAAGAACCATGGGAAAATAAGGGAAAGTGCCGCAGTTCTCTTAGCGGTGGTTTCGTAATCGTCATAGCCGAAAAGAGCCTCGCTGCGGTTATTGACGTACCACTTTGCGTTGTCGAGTCCGAGAAGGAACTGCTGAGCCTGATCAAGCTGATTTCTTGCCATTTCAAGCTTATCGTAGGCTTCATTTTTCGCCGCTTCAAAATCCGCTTCGATGGTGTCTGCTCTTTCCTTGGCGGCGGCAACGCTTGTTTCGTATATTGCAATCTGATTCTGAAGCGTTGAAAGCTGTGTGAGAACCTCAAGCTCACCGAACTGGATGTCGTAGCCTGCACCGGTAAGAGCTTTTTCTGCAGAATCGAGCTCAGCCTTGGTCTGAATAAGCACGGCTTCAATCTGCTTGAGTTCTTCAACCAGGCGCTCTGCCTCCTGAAGCTCTGCTTCCTTTTCGGCGAGTACAGCCTTTGACTGAAGAAGATCTTCCTTTGTTGAGGCAAGCTTTAACTCAAGGTTTTTGAGCTGAGGCTCCATATATGCTGCCATTTCCTCAGCGGTTCCTACTGCGGTGAGACCGTTTATGGTGTTGATTATCTGATCAAGCTCCGGACCCACAATGCCAGACTGCGTAAGGCGGTCAATCATACCCTGAGTACCGTCGTCCTGAGTGGCATTGAACTGATCAAGGGCGGAACGGGTGGTGACGAGAAGATTTTCAAGCTGGTCAACCGTTGCAAGAAGGGTGCTTACCTGAAGGGATGCAACATTCCATTCGGTTTTTGCATTGGCTAACTCCGTTTCAGCATTTGCGTACTGATCAACCTTTGCCTTTGCTTCGTTGTACTGCTGCATTTTTTCTTCCCACAGGGCGTACTGTGTTGAATGCTCAAGCTTGTTTTCGCCGAGAATTCTTTCTGCCTCTGCGGATTTGGTGTTGTATTCCTCTTTATACTGAGCGAGCTGTGCATCGCCGTTTATTGCCATATCAAGAATGAGTCTTACCTGCTCTTCGCCCTCTGCGATGCTCTGCTCAACCTGTTTTTTTGTCTGAGCATATTCAGTTTCTGCCTCTGCCACCTTTACAGTGTATTCACTGCGAAGAAAATCTACTCTGGGGGCAAGAAGCTCTGCTGAGATAGATGCAATATAGTTGGTGTATTCCGCAACGTATTTGTCGTACTCATCAGAATAAATGTCATAATCGTCGGAGTTTTTAAGACGTATGCTGACGGAGGTGTAGTAGTCGGAAAGGAAGTTGTCCGACGGCACATAGCAGAAGGTGCCGAGCTTTCCTGTGCCTACATTGGTGTTGCCTCTTTCATAGGAAATGTACAGAGGTGTTCTGATGATACCTACAACGGTGTACTCCGTGTTCATAAGAGCTTCTGTAACGTCAGCACTGTCACTTGAAATCGACAGAACGGTACCTATCTTGAATTCGTCGGGAGTTGAAAGAGTACTGCGGTCAACAACGCACTGGTTGGGTGACGTGGGCCATGTTCCTTCAACAAGCTCGGGACGGTTCATATATGAGGGGTCACTGTAACCGTTTTCGCAGTTCAGTGCTGCCTCAGCATCAAGAGAAAGTACTCTTACGGTCATTTCCGAGCCGTCGATGTCACTCACGACCTCGCCGTTTGCTTTTACGTTACCGTCAAAATATTTTTCGCCCTTGATGGCTTCTATTCCCGTAATTGAGCCGATAACTCTTATATCCTCGTCAGTGAGTCCTGCGGTGGAAATCACCTGGATATCCATCGTGTTTGATGAGGTCATATATTCTTTCATTGTGTCGAGCATATCCGGTGCGGTTGCATTCATACCGGCAAAAAAGCTTATACCGAGTGCGACAATTGCTATTATAGAAATAAATCTCGGTGCAGTACGCTTTACGGTTCTTACCGCATCGGTCACAAGAACTTTGTTTGTTTTCATAACTGTCCTCTTATATTACTTTATCCTTTACCACTCAAGGCTTTCAACGGGTGTGGGATAGTCGTTGACGGCAATCTGTACTACCTTGCCGGAGCGCATGGTGATAATTCTGTCTGCCATAGCTGCAAGAGCACTGTTGTGGGTGATAACAACAACGGTGGTGCCTGTTTCCTTGCAGGTTTTATGAAGAAGTGAGAGTATCTGCTTGCTTGTTTTATAGTCGAGAGCACCCGTGGGCTCGTCGCAAAGAAGGATTTTCGGATTTTTTGCAAGAGCCCTTGCAATAGAAACTCGCTGCTGCTCACCGCCCGAAAGCTGAGAGGGGAAGCTGTCCATTCTTTCCTCAAGGCCGACTCTTCTGAGAATAATCTCGGGCTTTATGGGCTTTTTGCACATCTGGGTGGCAAGCTCCACGTTTTCAAGTGCAGTAAGGTTGGGTACAAGATTATAAAACTGGAAAATAAAGCCTACGTCGTATCTGCGATAGTCGATAAGCTGGTCAGCAGAAAGGTCGCTGATGGTTTTGCCGCCGACACGTACCTTTCCGTCGTCGCAGTTGTCCATGCCGCCGAGAATATTCAGCACAGTACTTTTACCTGCGCCGCTGGTGCCGACGATAAGGCAGAATTCGCCCTTCTCAACAGAGAAGCTTACTCCGTCGACGGCAGGGATGGATATTTCACCGGTCTGGTATCTTCTGCAGACCGAATCAAATTCAATAAAGCTCATTTTACGTCACCTGTTTTTATTTTTTTTAGTTGCTGAAAACTGATGTTCTGTCGAATTCTTCGATGATATCACCGGTGTCCTTGTCTACGATTTTTACGTGGCAGCGGTAGTCGGTTGTGGTAAGGAAAATCTGATAGCTGTTCATACACAGGCTGCTGACATATTCAATGATTACGCTTGCTGAAGGATCTGACTCATAGGTTTTTCTGTCAACACGGATGGAGATATCGGTATACTCCATATTGTTGGCTATGCACTGATCAAAGAAGGGATATGTGTTGATGAGTGAGTAGAAAATCTGAGAAAGCTCCCATCTCTTTTCTGAAAGAAAGGCGTTGTAAGCAGTAGCGGTCATTTTGAAGGTCAGCTTACCGCCTTCTTCATCGGCAGTGTAGGAGGTGAAGCCGTTATCAGTGCAGAAAAGCTGAAGGTTATCCTGATATTTTGTATCGAGTGAGTAAACGTAGTTGTAAGGAATTACAACGGTAACCTCACTCATAGGGTCCGTGGTGCCTTCGAATTTTGTGGTGGGAACGATTTCGGTTATGACATTTCCGTTTTCGTCAAGACCGACAGCAACCGTCATACCGTCAATTGCTGCAGTCGTACCGGTAGCATCGGTGTTTGTTGCGGTACCTTCTTCGTTTTTTGAGCAGGCGGCAAGTGTAAGCATCACCGTTGCGACAAGAAGGCAGGAAACAAGCTTTTTCATATAAAGTTACCTCCGTATATAGAGAATATAATAATACATTTTAACAGTTTATCATTCTAACATAAAAATCCGCAGATTTCCACTGAAAAAATAAAAATTAACACAATATTTATCCTGATAAAGAAAAGAATCTTTACCTTGTGTGAATTTCGACAAAATCAACAGTAAATTTTGTTAATCTATATGTAAAAAAACAATAGACTTTTGCGGATAAATTTGTTAAAATCTTTAGGAGTGAAAATATAAGGGATAAGTCTCTGTATTTTCCGTTGATTAACTTAGTAAATTTTTTATTTTAGGAGGAGATTCCAATGTCAAAGAAATGGGTATACCTTTTCAAAGAAGGCAACGGCAGCATGAGAGAGCTTCTCGGCGGTAAGGGTGCAAACCTCGCTGAAATGACAAACCTCGGCCTTCCCGTTCCTCAGGGCTTCACAATCACAACTGAAGCTTGTACACAGTATTATGAAGACGGTCGCAAGATCAACGACGAAATCGTTGCTGAGATCATGGCTAACATCGAAAAGATGGAAGAGATCACAGGCAAGAAGTTCGGTGACCTTGAA
>JAZUAZ010000129.1:0-4738 GCA_045638245.1 Acutalibacteraceae bacterium
CGGAAGGCGTCAAGGGTGATTTTTACACTGTTTTTAATGAGTCCGTCGCTGAAGGATGCGGTTTCTTTATTGCCTCGGGTGTTGATTTTCAGTGAAAGTACGTCATCTTCGTTGTCCCTGCCCTCAAAGCAGTAAACGAGAGGGCCTCTTGCAAGTGAAACGAGTCCCGAAAGGGTTGGGATTTTCGTGTTGGGATAAATGAAGCGTACACTGCCGTCGAGGGTGAGCAGGAGCTCATCGCCGTCCTTGGTGTCAAGATAAAGGTAGCCTTTTTCAGCGGTACCGATGAAGGCTTGGGAGTTTACCGTAAGTGAATATTTTTCCGAATAGGCGGGGATTCTTATTGCGAGTCTGCCGCCTTTTTTTACGGTATATTTTACGGTGAAATCATAGGGATAGCCGGTTTCGCAAACAAGCTCAACACCGTTTCTGAATTTTACTGTACCCTGAGCATAGAGGTGGCAGTAGGCGGTACTGTCACTCTCACCGTAGGCATAGCAGCCGATGGAGGAAAGGAGTCTTGCCACGTTGGGAGGACAGCAAGCACAGGTATACCAGCCGGGACGCTGAGTGAGGGTATGTCTGTGAGTTACTGCTCTTTCCGATATGCCCGGGATAATCTCCAGAGGGTTGACGTAGAAAAAGCGCTTGCCGTCAGCCTGCATACCTGCAAGAACGGTGTTGTAGAAGGCTTTTTCCATAATATCGGCATATTCACCGTCGGCATCCTTTTCGAGCATACGTGAGGCGAACATCATAAGTGCTATTGAAGCGCAGGTTTCGGCGTAAGCCGTATCGCCGGGCAGGTCGTAATCCTCGGTAAAGGCTTCTCCGTGTACCGTCGAGCCTACTCCGCCGGTGATGTACATTCTTTTTTGTGTGATGCTATTCCACAGATTTCTGCAGGCTTCATAAAGCTCTGCATCGTCGTTCTCCGAGGCTATGTCTGCCATAGCGGTGTAAAGATAAAGGGCGCGTACCGAGTGACCGACCGCATCAGTCTGCTCTCTTACGGGGGCGTGGCTTTGCTGATAGTAATGATTTCTTCCGTCACCGTTCCAGACAGTCCACTCTCTTTTGCTTCTTTCCTTTTCGTAGTAGTGAGGGTCAACACCTCTTATGTCGATGAAATGCTTTGAAAGCTCTGCAAATTTTTCTTCGCCCGTTGTGCGGTACATTTTCATAAGTGCAAGCTCAATTTCGGGATGACCGGGATAGCCCTCGTGACCGCCCTTTATGAATACGTCATATATATGCTCTGCGTTTTTTATCATAACGTCAAGAAGCTTTCTTTTTCCTGTCGCCTCGTAATAGGCACAGGCGGCTTCTATCATATGTCCCGAACAGTACAGCTCGTGCCCCTCAAGGATATTTGTCCAACGCTTTTCCTTATCCTTGACGGTGTAGTAGGTATTCAGATAGCCGTCACTGTCCTGAGCGGCGGCGATAAGGTCGATAAGATCGTCTGCGGTTTTTTCAAGCTCGCTATCAGGATAAAGACTCAGTGAAAAAGCAACTGCCTCCAGCCATTTTGCCGCATCACTGTCCTGAAAGACCATGCCGTAAAAGCCGTCGGGTACCTCTTCGCCCTTAAGAGTACGGGCGGCATTGATGAAGTTTTCAACCACGTGGCTTTTTTCTGTGTCGGGTATTTTATCGCACAGAACCTGATACTGATAGGGGATTACCGTATCCTTTATAAGCTTCTGGAATTCTGAGATGAAGCCACCCTCAGGCCTGAATGAATTAACTGATATCTGACTCTGAATTTTCATATTTTCACTTCCCTGAATCGGTTTTGTTTATAATAACATAATGATGGCAAAAAATAAATAAAAAAAAGAAATTTTGTAAACGAAATAAGTCGCTCAGTTTACACATTATTCATATTGATTTGATATACTGAATCATAATTGTAGAATTATGCCCTGATTTAGGAAAAATCAGTTTTTTGAACATAAAAATTCACTGAAAAGGAAGATGAAATTGATACGTTTGCTTAAATATCTGAAAACGATGAAGGGGCCGACTGTTGCGGCTATGATATTTGTTATTTTATCTCAGGCGGGAAGCCTTATTCTCCCCGTTCTTATGAGTGAAATTGTAAATAACGGTATTGCCAACAAGGATATAGAATACATAACCGAGGTCGGTACGGTTATGATGTGTGTATCTGCCGCTGCGGTTATTATTGCTGCCTTCAACAGCTATTTTTCATCTCTTACCGCTGCGAATTACGGCAGGCTTTTAAGACGTGACCTTTTCCTTAAGGTTGAGTCCCTTTCACAGAAGGATATTGAGAAAATCGGCACTCCCTCACTTATTACAAGATGCACCAACGACGTAAAGGTATTCCAGGACTTTGTGCTTCAGTGCCTTCGTATAATCATATCTGCTCCGATTATGCTTGTGGGCGGTATCGTGATGGCCTTCATTATGAATCCCACACTTTCTCTTATAATTTTTGCCGTTGTACCCGTTATTGCGGTTATCGTGCTTATCGTGCTCAGGACCGTTATGCCTCTTTTCAGAAGAAGACAGAAGCTTCTTGACTCAATCAACCGCTTTATAAGAGAAAAGCTCACAGGTACGCGAGTAATCCGTGCCTTCAACAGAAGCGATATTGAAGATGCCAAGTTCGACAAGCAGAATGTTGAATTTTCATCCCTTACACTTAAGTTCCAGCGCCTTATGTCGGTGCTTATTCCCGTTTGTATTGTTCTCGTTATCTTTGCCCTTGACCTTCTTATCGTCTTTGCCGCAAAGGATATCGACTCTCTCGACCCCACCGCAGAAAGACTTGCTCTTGCAAACTCCATCGGTAACCTTCAGGCATTCGTTGTTTATATGGTTATGATTGTATATTCCTTCACGATGGCAGCGGCTATGTTCGTTATCGTGCCCAGAGCAAGAATTTCAGCAAAGAGAATCAACGAGGTGCTTGATATAGTGCCTTCCGTAACTGATCCCGAAAATCCCGTACTTCCCGATGAAAGCAAGAGAGGTACCGTTGAATTCAGAAACGTATACTTCGGTTATGAGGATGCGGGCAAGCCTGCACTTAAGAATGTGAGCTTCACTGCAGAGAGAAACAAGGTTACCGCAATCATCGGCGGTACAGGCTGCGGTAAGAGTACGATAGTAAATCTCATCGCAAGATTTTACGACGCAACCGACGGACAGGTGCTTTTCGAGGGCGTTGACGTACGTGATATGCTTCAGTCTGAGCTTCATAAGAGAATCGGCTACATTCCTCAGAAGGCAGTGCTTTTCAGCGGCAGTATAGAGGATAATCTGCGCTACGGTGACGAAAATGCAACCGAGGAGAGAATGAGACTCGCACTTGATATTTCACAGAGCAGTGAGTTTGTCGATAAGCTTCCCGAGGGTATAAAATCCTTCGTAAGCCAGAACGGTACAAACCTTTCGGGCGGTCAGAAGCAGAGACTTTCAATCGCAAGAGCTCTCACAAGAGAAGCGGATATTTATATCTTTGACGACAGCTTCTCGGCTCTTGACTTCAAGACCGACTCAAAGCTCAGAAAAGCAATAAAGGAAAATATCACTGCGACTGTTATTATAGTTGCTCAGCGTGTAGGTACTATCATAGATGCCGACAAGATTATCGTTCTTGACAAGGGCGAAATCGTCGGTATGGGCAAGCACGACGAGCTTATGAAGTCCTGCAGTGTTTATCAGGAAATTTACACTTCACAGATAGAAAAGGGGGATGAATAATGAAAAAGAATAAGTCCCCGAAAAAAATCGGCAGTGAGAAGTACGCTCAGTACCGTGACAACAGTCATAACGAAAAGGAAAAGCCCGAGAATATGATGAAGACCGCAAGAAAGCTTCTTGCTCTTCTCAAGGGTAAAGAGCTTCTTGTTATCATCACCGCAATTTTTGCGGCTGTCGGTTCGATACTTACCGTACTCGGTCCCCGCTATCTCGGCAGAATTATTGACGTTCTCGACGAGCAGATAAAATCGAAGCTTGCGGGCGGCGTTATGGATTTCTCTCCCATTTACGACATACTTGTAACAATACTTATTATCTATATCGGCAGCTCTGTGCTTACCTTCGTGCAGCACTATATTATGGCAGGTCTTGTGCAGAATCTTATCACAGAGCTCAGACGTAAGCTTAACCTTAAGCTTACAAGACTTCCTCTTTCCTATTTCGATAATCATAACAAGGGTGATATTCTTTCGAGAATCACCAATGATATCGACAACATAAACAACACCCTTCAGAATACTCTTATTCAGGTAATAACCTCAGTTGTTACCTTTGTGGGTGTGTTTGTGATTATGTTTACGGAAAATAAGATGCTCACAGGCTGGAGTATGCTTCCCTTCCCTATAGGAATTATGATTGCTATGGTAATTCTGAGATTTTCAAAGTACTATTTCAGAAAGCAGTGGAAGGTAACCGGCGACGTAAACGGACATATTGAAGAGATGTTCACAGGTCACAGAATAGTAAGAGCCTACGGTCACGAAAAGAAGGCAATCGAGGAATTCGACGAAATCAACGAGGCACTCACCCAGTCCTCGAGAAAGGCTCAGTTTTTCTCAGGTCTTATTGCTCCTCTTGTAAATTTTGCAAATAATGCAGGATACGTGATTATCTGCGTTTTAAGCGGTTATCTTATTATAAAGGGCGAAGCAAGAATAGGTGCAATCACCGTGTTTATGACCTATACAAAGCTTGTAACTCAGCCCATTTCAGACCTGAG
>JAZUAZ010000130.1:0-17210 GCA_045638245.1 Acutalibacteraceae bacterium
CTTTCAGGGAAAGCGTAAGAGCGTGATACCTCGTAAAGCTTATCGATTGCATCCTCTATCTCCGAATCGTCGGAACCGCTGAAAAGCATTTCGATAAGTCTTCTGAAATCCTCAGAGCCGCTTTCGTACATTTTTTCAACGGTCAGGGTAAGAGCTTCCTTTTTTATAACCGCAAGCTCACCTGCATCTGCGGTACGGAAATCGGAGGATATTTCGAGAAGCTCAAAGTTTTCCTTTACAACCGAGGAGCAAAAGCTGTCGATTGTACAGATTTTCGCATCGGCAAGAAGCATCTGCTGTCTTATAAGACTTTCATCCGTCGGGTCTTTCTTTATAAGCTCCGATATAAGCTCCGATATTGCGGCTGATATTCTTTCACGCATTTCCTGAGCCGCAAGCTTGGTGAAGGTTACAATGAGCAGTCTGTCCGCATCGGTGGGATTTACGGGATCGGTTATGCGGTCAATAACTCTCTGTACAAGCACGGCGGTTTTACCCGAGCCGGCCGCTGCCGAAACAAGAACCGAGCCGCGTCTTGCATCTATGGCGTTTTGCTGCTGTGATGTCCAGTTTCTGCCCATTATTATTCTTCCTCCTTCATAATCTGCTGTATGCACTCATGGTGCTTAAGCTTTTCAATATATCTGTAATTTGGTTTTTTAAGCATACATACCTCTTTGTAATCACAGTATTCGCAGGTATTGGTGTGCCCGCTACCCATAAGAGGTCTTGCATCCACCTTGCCCTCATGAAGACTGTCGCCCATGCTTTTTATTATACCGTCCATTTTTTTACCCAGCTTTTCAAGTGCCGTAAGGCTTATGAGATTGCCCTTGACCGCTCCCGTCTTACTGTCGTAGCTTATAGGAAGGAAAAGACCCTCTGCCTTTTTATCCATACGGCGGATAATCTTCTCATCCTCAACAAGAAGGCCGTTCATCTTTGTTTTGAGGTATCTCTTGCGACGCCTTGTATCGGCGTCCGCCTCTCTTTCTGTATCAACCGCTTCAATTTTAGCGGGGTAATAAAGCACTCCCGACGGGATTATGCTTTCATATTCGCCCTTACCGTTCCGCCATATACTCACAAGATAAAGAAGCATCTGCATATTTATTCCGTTGATTACATCGTTGAGATCGAATTTTTTCTTGCCGGTTTTATAGTCAACTATTCTGATATATCTCTTTCCGTCGGCATCAAGTCTGTCGACACGGTCAATTTTTCCGCAGAAGATTACCTCACCCTCATCAAGAGCAACGGTAAAGGGCGGCACATCACCCTCGGCATTTATACTGAGCTCAAAATCGCAGGGCTCGAAATCGCTTTCGGCAAACTCACTTCTGAGCCTTTCAGCTATATCGAAAATTACCTTGTTCATTCTGAAATAAAGATAGGTGAAGCGCTCGGTTTTATCATCCGTACCCGAAAGAGAAGTTTCAAGATACTCCGTAAGAAGGCGGTTGATTTCCATACCGAGCTCACCGTCGGTAAGTCCCAGGAAAGCATCGCCCTTATATTTTTTCAACATCATTTCAAGCACATAGTGTACCGCCGTACCTATCTGGCGGGAATTGAACTCCGCCTTTTCTCTCGGTGCAGCCTTTATGGAATGGCGACAGAAATATTTAAAGGGGCAGTCGCCGTAATCATCAAGCTGAGTAGCGGAAAAATAAAGCTTTTTGCCGAAAAATTCCTTGGCAATGTTACTGTCTCTGAAGCTGAGGTTTCTCTTACCGACCGCTTCCTTTATGCTCGAAATTCTGTCTGCGTACTCCTCCTCACCTTCAAAATAGGTTCTGAGGCTTCTTACCCTCGGATCGTCAACACTCCAGTTTTTCGCCAGCATCTCAAACGCCGACTGCTTGCTTTCAATAAGACTGAGCATATCCGCTTCGGCGGTGTAGCTATCCCTGAGAAGCGGGAAGATTCCTTGTACCGCTTCAACAAACTCGCTTCTTGAAAGATTATTTTCACCCGGGTCGGTAAGGCTGTAGCTGAGATAAAGCTTCTCTGTTGCACAGCAGAAGGTATTATAAGCAAGAAAGCGTTCAAAAAGCACCGCATCCTCACTGTCGCTGAAGCCCTCAATACCGCCGAGCACCATTTTCATTTTTTCTCTGCGTGAGAAAATTCCTGCTTCACTGCGCTTCATGGGGAATATATCACTGTTGAGACCGACTGCAAAAACTACTTTCTGATTTTTGGTAAGTATTCTCTGTGCAGGACAGAGTGATACCTCATCAAAGCCGTCGGGAATCTTTCCGAGGCTCTTGCTCTGCATACAGATTTCAAAAAGCTCCGCGAACCGCTTCGGCGTTATGTGTCTGTCGCCTACGGTTTCAGCAAGCTCGTTGAGACTTTCCATAAGGAAATCCCATACCTGCTCCTGCTCGAGAGCAAGATCGGTAAGACCCTTTTCTTCAAGAGAGAGCGCGTATTTTTTTAACTGCTCATCAATTTTGTTTTCTGTAAGGAAGAAATATACCGCACTTGCTGTTTCCTTGCCGCCTGCACCCTCACACTGTTCTCTGAAGCTTACAAGCGGAGCGACAACGCTTTCTCTGAGAGCGTTGATTTTTTCAAGCCTTTCCTTTCTCTTTGCATCCATTTCAATTCCGAAGCCATCAGGATTGCCCGTGAAGTCAGACATCCATCTGTTGCCGTCTATATCCCAGACGTAGACATAATTTTCAAGTTCGGAAATATCCTTTTCTTCTATGGCTGTAAGGCCCGTTTTGAGATATCTGAATACTCCGTCGGTAGAAAAGCCCTCACTGTATATACCGAGGAGAGCCGTAACAAAGCAAACGAGAGGCTGATTCCATATCGGCTGACGTTTATCCTCAAAAAGAGGTACGCCGTACTTTTTCATAGAAAGTCTCAGGGCCTTTTCATATGAGCCCTCACTTCTGAAAACTACCGCAATATCACGGCAGCGGTATTCCCCCCTGCGGATAAGAGCTTTGATTTCAGCCGCTACTCTGTCGCACTCACTGTACATCGTGTTACCGATGCTGAGCCTTATATTATCAGGTACTGCTTCGTATTTATTTCCGGAGGGAAGAAAAATGTTTTCCTGAAGAAAATCAAGATCGGCGGGATAATTGCTCTGTCTTTCGGTGTGCTGTCTTTCGCCTATGGGTACGCCGTTATTACCCGCAAGAAGCCGCAGCCTTCTGTAGGTCTTGGCAACTATGGCAAAGGGACTGAGAGTATCCGTGTTTTCGGGATTATCTATGCAAAGGGTGATATATACCTGCTCAGCCTGAATAAGTATCTGCTCTATGATTTTCAGCTCGCCGAAGCTGAATTCGGAATATCCGTCAATTATTACCGTTTTACCCTTGAAATAATCTGTTTGGGCGAGCACCTGTGCAACGTATCTGAAAAGATTCGCTTCATCGAAGAAATCCTTCGAAAGAAGAGTATCATAAGCATCGTAAACAAGTGAAGTCTCTCTCATTTTCTCTCTGAGAATCACATCTTCGGTGCTTTTGGCAAATCCAGAAAGCTCCCCCGAGGAAATTCCCGAGTTTTTCATTTCTTCAATACTAAGAAGAAGCTTGCGGGACAAGGCTATATCATTTCTGTGCTTTGAAAAGGCAGTCAGACTGTCACCCACCGCCTCAACCGCAAGGGACATAAGTATATTCTTTACGCCCTCAGTAGCAATCGGCTTTCCCGTACCGCCGTGATTCTTTACTACCTCATCGCAAAGCCTGCTGAATGAATATACCTCGGTTTCACTCGCAAGCCTCGGTCCTAAAAGTGAAAGAATACTTCTGTCAGTTTCAAAGCTGAACTGTCTGGGTACAATCAGCATCACACTTTTGCCTGCCGAAACCGCTTCACCCGTTATTTTGTGAGCAAGAGAGGTCTTTCCGCTCCCCTTTACACCTGTTATAAAATTAAGCATCCTTTTCTCTCCTTTCCGAGAGTGTATATGTATTATACACCAATTATACATCCAAATTTGTCTTTTTTCAATTGAGTTCTTATTTTTATTGAAATTTCCGTCAGTTTATTATATAATAAAAGATATTATAATTATATTGGAGTAGTTTCACTATGAAAACGTACAAAATTCATCTCATAAGACACGGTCTTACTGAGGACAATCTTAAAGGAATATACGCAGGTCACACGGATACTCCCCTTTGTGACGAGGGAAAGGCTCAGATTCTTCAGCTTAAAGAGGAGTATGTTTACCCTCAGGCTGATTTTGTTTTCACCTCTCCCCTTAAAAGATGCAAGGAAACTGCGGCTCTTATATATCCCGACGCACAAAGCGTGGAAATTGATGCTCTTACGGAATATAACTTCGGTGAATTCGAGGGAAAAACTGCAGAGGAGCTTCACGAAAAGCAGCCTCTCTTTGACCGCTGGCTCAGAGGCGAGGAGGGTGTTGCTCCCCCATTCGGTGAAAGCAACGAGGAATTCACTTCAAGGGTCTGCACCGCCTTTGCCAAAATAGTTGACGGTATTATAAAAAGTGACAGCGATAACGTGGCAATCGTTACTCACGGCGGTGTTATCTCAACACTTATGGCTAACTTTGCAATCCCTGAGGCTTCGGCAACTGAATGGCTCACCCCATCAGGCTGCGGATATACACTTCTCGCATCACATTTTCTCTGGATGTCCGGCAGAAAGCTTGAAGCTGTAAGAGAAATACCCGACCTTCCCGAGGAAAAGAAGGAAGGTAACTACTATGACGGATGGGATTATTATCCCAACGATGACGACTTTGATATCAGTGAATATCTTAACGACTGAAAGAGGTAAAAAATGAACATATTGGTTCTCGGCGATGTTGTAAGCGACATCGGATGTGCATTTTTAAGAAAAAGGCTCCCTGCTCTCAAGAAGCTCAAGGCTATTGATTTCTGTATAGCAAACGGTGAAAACTCAGCGGCAGGCAACGGAATTACCCCCCTTTCCGCTCAGCAGCTTTTCACAAGCGGAGTGGACTTTATAACCACGGGTAATCACGTTTTCAGACGCAAGGAGGTTTACGACCTTCTCGATGAAAGCGAGTTTATCATCAGACCCTGCAATTTTCCCGAAAGCAATCCCGGCAAGGGCTATGCTGTTGTTGACCTTGGCAGAACCTCGGTTGCAGTTATAAATCTTATGGGCACAATGTTTATGGAAAACCTTGAAAATCCCTTCCGTACAGCCGACAGAGTACTCAATGAAATAAAGGGTAAAGCAAATATTATCCTTGTGGATTTTCACGCAGAGACAACCTCGGAAAAGCAGGCTCTCGCCTATTACCTTGACGGCAGAGTTACCGCCCTTTTCGGCACACATACTCATGTGCTCACCGCAGACGAAAGAGTGCTTCCCGGAGGAACGGGCTACATCACCGACATCGGTATGTGCGGAGTACAGAACAGTGTTCTCGGCGTAAAAAAAGAGGTTGTCATTGAAAAGTTTATGACCAATATGCCCGTACGCTTTGATGCCGCTTCCGGTGAATGTATACTCAACGGATGTATTTTCTGCATAGATGAAAAAAACGGAAAGTGCACCTCAGTTGAAGCAGTACGGATTTTATAAAGGATGGCTTACAGATGAAAAAATATATTTCTCTTCTCATTTGCCTTTGTATATGCTTTACTCTTTTCGGTTGCTCACGCCCCGTAAAGGAGACTCCTTCGGAAGAAATAACTACCGAAGTTACTACGGAGCCTGTATTTGAAAACAACATCACTCTCGGCTACTATGAGGATAAATCACTGAATCCCTATACAACCGACAGTCCCGTAAACAGAAACATCACCACTCTTATTTACGACCCTCTATATATTCTCGACAAAAGCTACCGTCCCTATCCCGTTATAGCGGAAGGCTGTGAAATAAACGCAACTACGGTCACTGTAAAAATAAAAAGCGGACTGACCTTTTCAAACGGAGCCTCTCTTTCCTCTTACGACGTTGTGTATTCCTTCAACCAGGCAAAGCAGAATAGCTTTTACGGTGCACGTCTTGAAAATATATCCTATGCTACGGCTCTTTCTGACAGTGTTGTCTTCACCCTTATTCAGCCTGATGTACACTGTGAAGCAGTACTGACCTTCCCCATAGTACAATCATATACCGCCGAAAGTGATACTCCCGTCGGCTCGGGGAGATATACTCTTTCTCTCTCATCCGCTTCTGCCGCACTCAGAGCCAATAATAACAACTCCCGCGGAGAAACGCTTTCAGTAAACACTATACATCTGACACCTATCTCCTCTAAGTCAGCTGAGCTTTATCTGCTCCAGAGCGGAGATCTCTCTTACTTTTTCGACGACCTGAGCGACAGTGAATATATAAAAATAAGTGCAAACATCAGACAGGTGCCTATGAACAATCTTGTTTTTATCGGCATAAACAGCTTTTCACCGGTTATGAGCGATTCTTTCGTAAAGCAGGCTGTCACAATGGCAATAAACCCAAAAACAATTGCTGACGCTGTTTTCAGCGGTATGTGCCGATATTCTCCCACTCCCTTCAACCCCAACTGGTACAACTGCGGAAAGCTCGAACTGCAGCCTTCCTCAGCTTCTATTACCGGAGCAGGTGAGCTTCTCACAGAAGGGAACTATATATATGCATATGAAGACAATATCTACCGGTCAAAGGACTTCGAATATCTGGTCATCCGTCTTGCAGTCAACAAAGAAAGCAGCGACAAGGTGCAGTGTGCACAATATATTCACGACACCCTTGAATCAATCGGCGTTGATGTTGAGCTGAGCATTCTGCCCTATGAAGAATATACTCAGGCCATATCGTCGGGAAGCTTCGACCTCTATATCGGAGAAGTAAAGCTGCCTGCAAACATGGATCTTTCCTGCTTTTTTAATGAAGGTGGAAGTCTTTCCTACGGAATTGACTGCAATTCAACAGTCGCCGCTTCATATAAGGATTTCATGGCCGGCACAACAGATATTTCAACCTTTATTCAGGTTTTTGATACCTACAAGCCCTTCATCCCCTTATGCTACCGTGACGGCGTGGCGTATTTTTCAAGAGAATTCACCTTTGAGGGTGATATAACGGAATATGAGCCGTTTTTGAATGCAAACACATGGAGAACGGTAAAATAACAATGCGCAATTCGCAATGCCCAATGCGCAATCGCGGGACAGCGTCAAGTAATTCTTTACTTACTTCCCGCCAAGCAAAGCAGATATAAAATCTTGCTTTTAAAAATATCTATGTTTCAATAACAGTTGATTTTGAAATACAGATAAGCTTCTCTGTATATTGACACAGAGAGTTTAATTCAAATATTTCTTGTCAAACCGACATTTTAAACTAAACTTTTATAACAACGTTTATTTGGCGGTGCTTGACTTTCCGTTTGAACGCAATTCACCCGCGATTGAGAATTGTGAATTGCGAATTGAGAATTGAATTAAAGGAGGGAAAGAAATGGATACACCTGTAAAATACATAAAAGGTGTGGGTGAAAAGCGGGCTGAGCTTCTCAACAAGCAGGGAATTTTTACTCTTTATGATATTCTTCATTTCTTCCCCCGTAATTACATTGATTTTTCAGCTCTTACACCCATAAATAAAATCATTCCCGATACGGTATGCTGTTTCAGTGCAATCGTCGGCTACACGCCCGTAAAGCACACCATAAGAAAGAATATGACCCTTTATAAAACTATGGTTACCGACGGCACTGCGGGGGTAAATATAACCATTTTCAATAACGCCTATCTCGCAGAGGCTCTTGAAACAGGTGCGGAATACATCTTCTACGGTAAGGTCACAATTTCACACGGAAGCTTTGAAATGACCAATCCCATTATTGAAAGCCCTGAGAGCGATTGTCCCGTAAGACCCGTATATTCCCGCATTTCTACACTGACCTCGGGCATACTTCAGCGAATTATGTCAAACGCCGTAAAGCTCTACGGAGCCAAAGACTCAACAGATATTATTCCCGACGGAATAAGACACACCTTTCGTTTGTGTCATCAGCAATTTGCAATAAAAAATATACACTTTCCTTCATGCCACGACGATATTGAGACAGCCCGCAACAGATTTATCTTTGAGGAGCTTCTCACTCTTCAGCTCGGTATGAAAAGACTTAAAAACGCCTCAAGAAAAAGCACCGAATTCATGGTGACAGAGGATGTCTCCGAGGACTTTATAAAAAAGCTCCCCTTCGAGCTGACCTCAGCACAAAAAAGAGCCATAGCTGACGCCCTTACAGATATGAAAAGCGGCAGAGCTATGAACAGACTCGTCCAGGGAGATGTAGGAAGCGGTAAAACCGCAGTTGCCGCCTGCCTTCTGTACGTCAGTGCAAAAAACGGTTTTCAGAGTGCTTTTATGGCACCTACAGAAATACTTGCAAAGCAACACTATGAATCCCTTACAAAGCTTCTTGAAGGAAGCGGGATAGAAATTGCACTTCTTACAGGCTCACTGACTGCGGCAACCAAACGAAAAATAAAGGAAAGACTCAAAGAAGGCGAAATATCCATAGCAGTCGGCACTCACGCACTTCTGAGTGATGACGTTGAATTCTGCCGCCTCGGTCTTGCCGTCACCGACGAACAACACCGTTTCGGTGTTTCACAGAGAGGCACACTCGTATTCAAGGGCGCAAATCCGCATACACTTGTTATGAGCGCAACACCTATTCCGCGTACACTTTCACTTATAATTTACGGCGACCTTGACCTTACGGTTATAGATGAGCTTCCAAAGGGCAGGCAGAAAATTTCCACCTACTGTGTGGATACATCCTACCGCCCGAGAATTTATAATTTTATAAAAAAGCATATTGATATGGGACTTCAGGCTTATATCGTATGTCCCGCCGTTGAAGAAAATGAGGAGTACGAAATAACCAGCGCAACCGAATATTACGAAAAGCTGTGTAAAAACGAATTCAGCGACTATAAGGTCGGTCTGCTCCACGGTAAAATGAAGGCTAAAGACAAAGAAAAGGTAATGTCTGACTTTCTTAAAGGTGAAATTCAGCTTCTCGTTTCCACAACTGTTATCGAGGTTGGTGTTGATGTACCGAATTCGGTAATAATGGTAATAGAGGATGCCGACCGCTTCGGTCTTTCTCAGCTTCATCAGCTCCGAGGCAGAGTAGGCAGAGGCAAAAACAAGTCTTACTGCGTGCTTATCAGCAACAACACAAGCGAGGAAACCAAAGCAAGACTTTCAATTATGTGCCGTACAAACAACGGCTTTGTCATAGCCGACGAAGACTTGAAAATACGTGGCCCCGGTGACTTTTTCGGTTCCCGTCAGCACGGTCTGCCCGATATGAAAATCGCAGACCTTACAGGAAATATGGATATAGTACGCCAATCAAAAAAAGCCTGTGATATGATTCTTTCAGGCGACCCGCTTCTTACCTCAAAAGAAAACCGTCCTCTTGCCGAGGCTGTTGACAGACTTTTCTCTCCGGAAAAACGTTTATCTTTAAATTAGAAAGGATTTTTATTATGAAAAAAATCGCAAGCTTCACAATCGACCACACCATACTCCCCAAGGGAATGTATCTTTCAAGAAAAGATGCGAATACCGTCACCTATGATCTTCGTTTCCGCAGACCCAACCTGGAAAGTGTAATGGAAAACGGTGCAATTCACACTCTCGAACACCTTTTTGCAACCTTCGTAAGAAACAGTGACGTTTCAGATAAAATCATTTATTTCGGTCCCATGGGCTGCAGAACCGGCTTCTATTTCATCACAACTGATACTCTTCCCGCCAAGGATGCGGTTGAGCTTACAAAAAAAGCTCTTCGCTTCTGCGCTGATTTTGAAGGTGAGGTACCCGGTGTTTCTGCAGTGGAGTGCGGAAACTATCTCGACCATGACCTTTTCGGAGCAAAGCAGGAAAGCGCTTTTATGTACGATGTACTCGAAAACTGGAATGAGAATATGCTCTCATACCCTGTAAAATAAAGATAACTTGCAAACATAACGGTTATATGATATAATATTCACCGTATTTTTTCGCAGAAAGGCAGGTGAGCAGATGGAAGAAAATAATGAAAAGGAAAAAATCCTTGATGAAAGTGATAACACCGTAAGCTTCAGAGCTGATGATGCATATTTTGAAGACGATATCCGATATCAGCCCTATATTGAGGCAGAGGCAGAAGAAATTATACTTCCGACGGAGGAAGATCAATATTCTCAGGACGGAACTGATTTAAAAGAAGATGTTCCGACCGTAACGGAAGAACCGAAGAAAAAACGGTCTCTTATCGTAAGGATATTCTCCGCATTTATAAATATCATCTTCCTTACGGGTGACAATACTATAGCTCTTATCAGATGGCTTATCCGTAAACCTCTGCCGCTTCTGCTTAAACCGCTGAGACTCTGGCTTAAGCTTGTGCATTCTCAGTTCAGAGAAGCTGTTCGTAACAGCAAAAACCGTCCTACCGCCTTTTCCGGAAAACTAAAAGAAATCGCAGACCGTAAATCCGAAAGCGGAAACGATGACGGAAAGAAAAAAAGACCACCCTATATAAGAGCATTTTTCAGCTATATATTCAGTGAAAAAAGGCTTATAAAAACCGTACTCAATATCGCATTTCCGATTATAGTAATTCTTGCAGTACACAACATCCATATGCTCAATAACGATCATGTTTTCGCTCTTGAGGTTTACTACAATGGCCGAAGCATCGGATATATCGAAAACAAGGATGTTTTTGAAAATGCAAAGCAGAATGCTCTCGTACTTCTTCCCGACACAGGAAACAATACTCTTTCCGCTGAGCCTGTTTATAAAACCGCTTACGTACAGCTCAACGAGCTGAGTAATCCGAAAATGCTCAGTGAAAATCTGATAATTTCAACGGATACAGACTACGTCAGAGCCTGCGGAATATACATCGACGGTGAATTTCTCTGTGCGGTAAAGAACGAGTCTGATGCTATAACGGTTTTCGAATCTCTTCTTGAGCCTTACAAAAAGCAGGTTGAAGCCTCTGCTACGGTAGCCTTCGTTGAAGAAATCGAATACAGCTCCGGTCTTTACCCTGCCGACAGCGAGCTCATTTACGATTCCTCCACCTTACGTGAAATCCTGTCAAAGCCCAAGGCTGAGCCGGTTTATCACACATTCACAGAAGGTGACACTGTAAAGAGTGTACGTCAGAAATACGGTCTTACCCTCAATGAACTCAAGGCTCTTAATCCCGATGTTGACTTTGATGCCCTTGATGCTCCCGCCGCACCCCCTCAGCAGGAAGCTGAAACCGATACGGAAAATGAGGCAGCTCCCGAAGCAGAAGTCAAGCCAGCTAAAAAAATAAAGCTTCTCGTTTCCCGTCAGGTAGATTACGTTCGCGTAAAGGTAATGAGAACCAGAGTGACAACTGCGGAAATCCCCTTCCAGACCGTTGAAAGAAAAACCTCATCTCTTGCAAAGGGTACGAAAAAGACCTCTCAGGAGGGTGCAAACGGTAAGAAAGAGGTAACTGAGCTCGTAACCTATATCAACGGCGAAATTTCATACACCACCGTAATATCGGAAAAAACCGTCAAAAAGCCTGTTGATAAGATTATACTTATAGGTACAAGCACCTACGGCGGAGGTTCTTCCGCATCCGGCTGGACGTGGCCCACAAGAGGAGCATATTCCATATCCTCTCCTTACGGCTACAGAAGTGCAAGCATCTCAGGCTGGTCCTACCACGGCGGTATAGATATTGTCATCGGCGGAAAGAGCTCATCAGGCATTCCCGTTGTTGCGGCTGCCTCGGGTACTGTTGAAAAGGTACAGAAAAGCTATAGCGGCTACGGCTTTATGGTGCTTATCAATCACGGTAACGGAATAAAATCAAGATACGCCCACATGCTTGCAGGCTCAATAACCGTTTATACCGGTCAGAAGGTATCAAAGGGCCAGCAGATAGGTAAAATCGGCTCTACAGGTAACTCTACAGGACCTCATCTTCACTTCGAAGTTATTGTCAACGGCTCAAAGGTTGACCCGCAGAAATACGTAAGAAGATAAAAAAGAGGCTGTAATGTTTTACAGCCTCTTTAAGTAGCCAGTAGTCAGTAGCCAGGGGATTTACCTTATAAATCTGCTGAATTAACAGTTTTATCCATACTAAAAAACCGTTGTAAGGCTTCGCTCTGAAGTGCTTTTACAACGGTTTTAATTTGTTATGTTATTAAACAGCGGACAGTCGATGGCCGCCCCTACGAGATATTGAAAGGTATTTATCTGTCAGGTTGGCGGACACGGCAAGCCGTGACCCTACAGTATCAACCTGTTTTACGCGGGTAGTAGCTTTCGGCTTCCTCACACATCCGCGCGTGACTACCGGCTACTGACTACTTGTTTCCTCTTCTTTTCTTTTTTCGTCGGCTCTCTTCCAACCCTCGGTACTCATAATGTAATAGTTCTCAGATGCCTTTGCCCACATCTCATATTCCGGCTGGGTTCTGTGATCAACGGTGGAATATCCGTTTTCAGCAAGGAAACGGCATACATAATCAGTCATCTTTTCGCCGCCGGAAAGGTTCATATGACCGTTATCGTAAAAGTCGTGAGTAGGATCAACACCTGTCTTTTCAAACATTTCTCTCGAACCGAAGTCAATCGTATCATAGCCTCTGTCTGCACAGTATTTAAGCAGAGTGGTAAGCTCCTGCTGGATTTCAAGATTTCTGAGTGAGGGAATGCTGATAAATACAACCTTGAGATTTTCCTTTTCACAGAATTCGAACACTCTTTCAAGCTCAGCCTTCTGGAAATCATCAATGAAAATATCACCTTCGAAATCAAGATGCCACATAAGAGGTGTCATATCCTCAATATCAAATGCGGAATTTGACTTGTGTGCACCGAGATAATCCTCCATAAGACCGACTGTTCTGTCTGCATCTGCAAAGCCGTCAATCCAGCCGCCGTGTATATCGAGAAGTCTTGTGTAGATTGAAGGATCAAGCACATTGACCTTTCCGCTTTCGGGTTCTCCGTAGTAGTCATATACTCTTTCGGCATATCCGAGAAGGCTCTCAAAGGTTTTGAACTTTGCCTCAACAGAGCACATAGCTGTGCAGGCGCCCACAAGATTTGAACGGTTTACACTCGATACAAGATTCTCTCTTCTGAGCGAATGTATGTCAAAAACGATATATTTAAGGTCGTGGTTCTGCTTGACGTATTCAACATAAGGGTAAATTGCCGCAAAGGGCTGCATAGCCGTACCCATCTGATACGTGGCTACTCCGTAATTTCTGAAGCCGACCGCACTGACCCACGCAGCAGTAACGGTACTCGGGCCCAGCACAATACCGTCGACCGTTCCTGCGGGTACCGACTCAATGGTATTGATGTTCATAACTTCCATAACCTCGGGTGCCTGAAGGGCATAAACCACGCCGGAAAATGTAAGCGCAAAAACAATGGCAAGAGCTATTAACTGAAACCATAACTTATTTTTCATTTTACAGGAACCTCCTTAGAATTGCTGATAAACGAAATCTGAGCCGTATGCGCCAAAGACGAGAATGAAGCATATTGCAAGTGAAATAAGAACAAGCTGAATAATAAGAGGACCTTTCTCGAGGGTTTCTCTTATCTTTACTCCTCTTTCCTGAAGAACACTTACCACAAAGAGTATAACTACTACAAACAGAAGAACTACTATAGCTCTGAGCATAAGTCCGAGCTCAAGTATCGTTCCATCAACAAAAATCTGCGGATTGAAGTCTGAGAACATACTGCCTATCATCTTAAGTGCCACTGTAAGATTATCCGCACGTGAGAAAATTCTGCCGATGCTTACGAGCATAAAGGTGCGGAAAATCTGGAAAAGCTTCCAGAGGAAATTATCTTCCTTTATGTGAAGCTTTGTGAGCACCTTTTTGTAGAAGGGCTCAAGAAGAATACTGCCCGAAATAATAACACTGTTCCATAAGCCGTAGCCGACGTACTTCATATTGGAGCCGTGCCATATACCTACAAGCATAAAGGCTATAAAGGATGCAAGGAAGGTGGGAAGAAGCTTACCTACCGTGTTGCCGAAAATCTTTCTCGTCTTCTTACCTAAAGCGGCAAACTTCTTTGAAAGTGATAAGGGATAGAATACGTAGTCTCTCATCCATGCGCCTAAGGTAATGTGCCAGCGACGCCAGAATTCCGACACGGAGCGTGCAAAATAAGGACGTTCAAAGTTTATTGCCATTTCTATACCGAATACCTGGGCAACACCTCTGATAAGATCCATACCGCCTGAGAAGTCGGCATAAACCTGAAGACCGTAGGCTATCGCACCTACTAAAATTACGAAGCCGCTGTATTTTTCATAGCCGTTGAACACCTCGTTAGCTATAACACCTGCATACTCTGCAAGGGTAAGCTTTTTAACAAGTCCCCAGAGCAAAAGTTCAAGTCCGTGCTTGATATTTTTCTCGTTGAAGCGGTTACCCTCGAAAAGCTGAGGAGCCATACGATCAAAGCGTCCGATGGGTCCCTGCACCATCTGCGGAAAGAAGGATACGAAAAGAGCAACCTTGAGAGGATTCTTTTCAGCACGGTATTTTCCTCTGTAAACATCAATAATATAGCTCGTAGCCTGAAGTGTGTAGAAGGAAATACCTAAAGGCATATACATATCTATGTAAGGTGTATCTGCATTGAGTCCGATAAACTTAAGAAAGCTGAAGGACATATCAAGACAGGTATTCAGATACTTGAACACAAAAAGGGCTGTAAAGCAGATTACAAGACCCAGGGTAAGAACCTTTCTCTTATCCTTCTGCAGAGCCGACTTAAGCTCCTTCTTTTCATCCTTTGTAATATCCGGATGCTCACTGAGATATAGCTTGTTCTTTTCTATTTTTTCATCAAGCTTACGTGCAACAAACCACACAACAAGGGAAGCGCCTAACATCATAGATGTGCCGATAAGTCCTGACTTTACATAGAAATATATACTCGATGCAAGAAGGACAAGCCAGCGGTGTCTGAGAGGGAAAATGTAATATACCACTGCGGTTATAAGCCACATAGCGGTAAAATCAAGTGATACAATATCCATATTAAGCCTCCTACAGATTATATATCCGTAACCTCCGTTTTTTATTTTTTCGCCGGATACAAAATCCGACATTTTTCAACGCGACCCACCGATTATACCAAAGTGATTTCTCAATGTCAATCTTGCTTACATTTTTTTAACCTATTGAATAAAACACCATTTCTGTAAATCACTTTTTTGTATTTTTTAACATAGATATTTTCTTTTAAGGTATATAAAAGTTGACATAAAAGTATAATCGTGTTATTCTAAATAGAAAGAAAATACACGGAGGAATTACTATGTTATTACCTGCATATCCCATCGTGACCGTTGATCCCCATTTCAGTATATGGTCTAAGGCCGAACGCCTCACATCTGAAGATACAAAGCAGTGGTACGGTCAGAAAAAACGTATAGAAGGCACTCTTTCTCTTGACGGAGAGCTTTTCCGCTTCCTCGGAAACGGTGAAGGCACCGCACTTTTTCAGGTTTCAGAAAACATCGAGCCTTATATAAGTACATATACATTCGAAAACAGTGCAGTACGCCTTAAGCTTCGTACCTGGTCACCCTTTGTTTTCGGAGACCTTCAGCTTCTTGCTCTTCCAGTCGCCTTCCTCGATACAGAGGTTGAGACTCTTGACGGCAAGGAACACTCCATAAGCGTTAATTTTACTGCTTATAACGAGCTTTGCTACAATAATAAGAAAAAGCAGATTACAAAATACACAGATACCTTTGAGGGTACACGCCTTGTTAAAATGGGCTGTACCGAGCAGAAGCCCCTCAACAATTCAGGCGACGCATTCTCTGCCGATTGGGGTTACTATGCCTTTATGGGCGGTGAGTGTACCGTATGTAAGGAAGGCATCTGTACAAAAAGCCGTACCGTTTACGCTGATAAGCTCAGCTTCACCACAGTTATCGGCTATGACGATGTTTACTCCATCGAGTACTTCGGAGAGCAACTCAAGGGCCTCTGGACAGAGAAATTCAAGAGCATTGATGAAGGTATGAAGTACTGCCTTGACAACAGAGAGGAAATTCTTGCAAAGCTTATTGCTCAGCAGAATACTATCCTCGCAGACAGTGAGAAATTCGGCAAGGATTATCAGAATATCCTTTCTGCCGCCGCAAGACAGGTACTTGCTGCTCACAAGCTCGTAAGAAACGGCAAGGGTCAGCTTCTTTATATGTCAAAGGAATGTCACTCAAACGGATGTATCAACACCGTTGATGTTTCCTACCCCGCTATGCCTATGTATCTCATTTATACTCCGGAGCTTGTTAAAGCTATGCTTGTAGGTATCTTTGAATTTGCAAATATGCCCTTATGGACTGCAGATTTTGCACCTCACGATATAGGCAGATACCCCATCGCAAACGGTCAGGTTTATGCTCTTAACGTACATAATCACCTTCTCCCCCACTCATATACCTACAGAAAGGTATATAAGAGCAACAAGTTCGGTATGTATATGCCTCAGTTCCAGATGCCCGTTGAGGAATGCGGAAATATGATTCTTCTTTCATATGCATATTACAGAGTTTCAGATGACCTTAAATTCCTTAAGGAAAATGCCGCAACTCTTAAAAAGTGGGCTGATTACCTTATAATGAAAGGTGTTGTGCTTGACAATCAGCTTTGCACCGATGACTTTGCAGGTCACAGTAAAAAGAACGTAAACCTTGCTATCAAGGCAGTTATGGGCATTGCCGCTTACAGTAAGATTGCTGACCTTCTCGGCGAGGAAAACGCCTATATGGCAAAGGCTAAAGAATACGCCGACGAGCTTGTTGCAGTATGCGGCAAGGGTAATGACTTCCTTCCCTTCAGCGTAGACAAGAAGGATTCATGGAGCCTTAAATATAACCTCGTATGGGATATTCTCTTTGACTTTAACCTTTTTGATAAGGCTATCTATAAGGCAGAAAGCGAGAAATACCGTATTGAAATGAACACCTACGGTACTCCCCTTGACTATCGCCGCACCTTCACAAAGACAGACTGGGAGCTCTGGGCAGCCTGCCTTGACGAAACGAAGGAAAATATCAGCCTTCTTTCAAAGTGCATCTGCGACTATCTTGCAGACACCGAGGACAGAAACTGCTTCTCAGACTGGGTTGAGACAAAGGAACCCAAGCAGAGTGGCTTTGACCACAGAACCGTTCAGGC
>JAZUAZ010000131.1:0-4001 GCA_045638245.1 Acutalibacteraceae bacterium
GAAAAGACGGACAACAATATTTGTTGAGAAGGACAGTATCTTTACGAAGGGCTTGCACACCTTCTTTACAATAAGGACAATATCAACAACCTTGTATGCTATTTCCTCGGGCTTCTGCATGGCCATTCTTTTAGGTGCAAGTTCACCGAGTACGAGTGAGAAATAAGACATAATAACGGTTATCACAATAACACTTACGCCGCTTATAACACTTTCGAATTTAGCAAAGTCGCTGTTTATAGAAAGTATTGCCTGAGTGAGCATTTTTGCGAAGGTGGTTGAAGCACTTGCCGAGGTAAGAAAGCCCGCAAGCGTGACGCCTATCTGAATGGTGGAAAGAAAATTTGAGGGATTCTCTGTGAGCTTTTTGATTTTCTTGGCTTTTTTGTGGCCTTCTTCAGCAAGCTTGTCTATCATATTGTCGTTGAGTGAGACGATAGCCATTTCACTCATTGCAAAAAATGCATTGATAAGAATAAGAACAAACAATAAAACTATACTGAAAATAAGACTGCCGGGGTCATCCATTTTGGATATATCTCCTTTCAAGTTCGAAAAATAATTTGTTTATAACATTTCAATTTATTATTATACTACATTTAATCATAAAGGTCAAATGTTTAAATCGTTTTTTTTCTTCTTTTTCATCGGAAAGCAGAAGATTTTACAAATATTGCAATTATATATAACAAATATTCTTGACTTTTATCCTCTTAAATAATAAAATATAATGGTGTGTATATGTACATTTTACAACGGATAAAAGAAAGGGTGTTCAGATGGCAGCAAAATGTCCTAATTGCGGTGAAAAGCTCAGATGGTACGATGTAAAAGCCGAGTGTAAGCACTGCGGAACAAATATTCCGAATTATAATTGGGAGTCGCGTCTTGAAGAAGATAATAAAATAGCTGAGGAAAAGTTTCAGCTGCTTTATTACAAACTCAACGACTTCCGCTATACAACGATCGGTACAAAGCTCAGAAAATTACGTATAATTATGTCTTTACTTCCGGCGATAGGCTTTATTCTCCCCTGGGCTCAGCTTAAGGGTGATACATCAACACTTTCTTATGACCTTTTAGGTCTTTTCACCGACGGAACAAATACTCTTAATTTCTTCGGTATTCTTTTGAAAGATCTCGGTGGTCTTCTTTCCGGAGAAAATCCCTCACAGTTTTTTGTGCTCGGATTCCTTCTTATGCTTCTCGGAATAGTAGCGATTGTAGCTGCTTTTTTCCTTATCTTTATTACATTCAGAAAATTTAAGACAAAGGCGGTTGTAATCGCTGATGCGATAAGTATTCTTATCACAGCCGCCGCGATAGTACTTTTCTTTATGGCTGATTCAAAGGTAAAGGGTGCCACCTTCAATATCGGTGAGCTTGCTTTTACAAATGCCTCATCAGGCGCGATGTGGGGTGTCTTTGTTTACATAGCACTTCTTTGTGTTGCTCTTGTAGGTAATATCCTTGTTATGAAAGCTCCCGCAAAGAGCAAGGAAACTCTTGAAGAGGAAAGACTCGAAAGAGTACGTATCAAGGAAGAAAAAGAAGAAGCAGAGCGTATCAGAAAAGAAGCTGCAAGAGCCGAAGCTGCTAAAAAGGCTGAGGAAGAGCAGGCTGAAAAGATACGCAAAGCAAGAGAAGCTCTTGCAAAGAATGATAAGAAGTAAGGAGGTTGAGATATAATGTCAGATAATGCTACAATTAATGAAAATACCGCATCATCTCAGGCGTCAGAGCTTGAGACTCTTGACAAATTGGCGCAGACCAAAAAGAGATATCTCAGACCCAAGGAAATCTTTGCCTATGTTATGGCGAACTTCGGTCATAAGGCCCTTAATCAGTTTATGGGCACACATCAAGACTTCTTCCTTGTTAACATTATGCGCGTTAAGCCGGCACATCTCGCTGTCGTCAACACCTTTGCAACACTTTATGACGCCTTAGACGATACAATTTCAGGCCTTATAATCGACAGAACAAGAACCCGTTGGGGCAGAGTAAAGCCCTTCTTTATCCTGCCTCTTCCCATATGGATTATCGGCGGTATAATGCTTTTCTCCACACCGAATCTTGCACCGGAAAGCACAGGCCTTGCATTTTATGCCCTTGCCGCGGTACTCATATACGGTCTCGGTATGAGCTATTTCAACGCCTGGAATCTGATGTTCTATAATGTCACACCGAATAACAAAGAAAGAAACCAATTGCTTACGACTACTAAGTTTGTTGAGCTTTTCGCCGTGTGGATTCCCTCTCTGGTTGCACCTATGCTTGACCTTTTACCCAAATTAGGCGTACCGCAGTCAAAGGTTTATGCAGGCTCTTCATACCTTATGTTTGCCTTCGCCACGGTGTTTGCAATTAACGCCTTCTTTAACCTGAGAGAAAGAGTTCCTCTTCAGAGCCGTGAGGAAATGAATAAGGTTTCTGTATTGACATCTCTTAAGCACATTTTTAAGAACAAGCCTCTTTTTGCGATTATCCTTGCAGACTTCTTCAATAACTTCAAGGCAGTCGGCGGTTCAACCGAGCAGTATTTCTGGTATAATAACGTCGGTGCCTTTACATATCAGACAATCTGCGGGCTTTTCACAGGTATTCCCAACTACTTCATGATTCCCGTGGCTTCAAAGATGATAAAGAAGTTCGGTGCAAGATCTACTGCTATTTTTGCAGGTCTTTTAGGTCTTGGTGCTTATGCTCTTCTTTTCATAGCCGGCTTCCCCAAGGGTGCAGTTATGAAGGGTGACTTCACAGACCATATCGTAATCAACCTTGCTACTGTTATCGTTCTTCTTACAATTGCAGGTCTTCCCAATAAGATTATCCAGATGTGTAACCCCATCCTTACAGCCGAAGCTATCGACTATATGGAATGGAAGGACGGTACCCGTAACGAAGCACTTGTCACAACCATTCAGGGTAATTTTGCAAAGCTCGCACTTACAGTAACAAAGTGGCTTTCCGCAATGGTTCTTGTCTGGATGAACTACGAGCCTCAGTATACAGCAGACGGTAAGCTTATCCCCAACACCGAGGACCACATACAGCGCGGCATATGGATAGTGTTCTGTGTCCTTCCCGCTCTTGCAAGAGGTCTTTACGGACTTTCCTTCATACTCTATCCCATCCACGGACAGATGCAGCAGAAGATGATTGTTGAGCTTGCCGACAAGAGAGCAGCAGTGCTCGAAGAAGGTAAATAAAAAAAGAAGCATCCTCACGCGAGGATGCTTTTTATATGTCGGTACAAATGTCAAGGCGTATCGGCTTTTATTTTTTGTGCTTGCTTATCCTTTTTCAGATTATATAAAGACACGGCAAATACACTTGCTATAATCACACATACACCGCATATCTGAAGAGGAGCAAAGCTTTCTTCGAGAATAAGCACTCCTGCAATAACGGATATAACCGAGGTGAAGTTTGAGAAAATAAGGGTATATCCTACGGTGAGATAATTAAGGGTGTAGTTTATAAGTGTGAATGCACAGATTGAAGAAACAACTGCAAGATAAAGTATACTTACAATTACGTCGGTATTTTTCAGCGGAGCGATCCACACAGAAATGTCGGTACCTGTTGTGAAAAGACCGAGAAGCGCAAAGCACAGGCTTCCAAGACCTGTCATAACATAGGTGCGCTCGAAGGGAGTGAATTTATCTGCAACACTTCTGTTGAGTATTGCAAAGGTTGTGGTGGAAATAACGGAGGCAATAAGCAGGATGAAACCGGGTACGGAAAAGCTTTCTGCACCGCCTGTAGTGGTAAGTGCAACACCGCCGACGGATAAAGCGGTACAGATAATTTGGAAGGCACTGCATTTTTCTCTGAGAAAGAGAGCGCCGAAGATTATACCTGCCACGGGTACAAGACCGATGATAACGCCTGAAAGTGAGGCTGATGTCATAGCGATACCGTAGGATTCGGTTATGAAATAAAGCACAGGTTGAACGAGTCCCATAATGAGCAGCTTACCTACAGGCTTTCCTTTT
>JAZUAZ010000132.1:0-4324 GCA_045638245.1 Acutalibacteraceae bacterium
ATTCTTTCGAGAGGCGTTTATGTTGCTGAAGGAGCTGTTGTTAAAAATTCAATTCTTATGCAGGACTGCTACATAAGTGCAAATGCAAAGGTGAACTGTGCAATCCTCGATAAGAACGTTGTTATCAAGCCCAACCGTGAAATCAGCGGTGCAGAGACTTATCCGATTTACGTAGGTAAGAATATTACAGTTTAAGCTTTATAGTTGACAGGCGGGAAAAGTAGTCAGTAGTCAGTAGCCAGTAGTCAGGGGAATTCCCTTCGGGAATTTCAAGCTGAGGTGAAGATAAATTAACGGATATAAGGATTTGATAGTCTGGCAGAAATCGATGGATTTAGTTGATGAAACATATAAGCTTGTCAGATTATTACCCAAGGAAGAAACATTTGCTCTCTCTGATCAGATGAGAAGAGCTGCTGTTTCGATCCCCTCTAATATAGCAGAGGGATATGAAAGAAAATCAAGGAAAGAATATAGTCAATTTCTATCAATGGCAAGGAGCTCAAGAGCTGAGCTTGAAACACAGTTATTGATTTGTATAAGACAAGGCTTTTTTATGCATGATAAAACAGACAAGGCGTTTGGTTTATGTGATGAAGTCGGAAAAATGTTAAATGCACTTATTGTAAAATTAGAATCCTGACCACTGGCTACTCTTCCCCCAATCTGAAAGGAAAAATAAAAATGAAAGTATTATATGTGACAAGCGAAGCCCTGCCCTTTATGGCAAGCGGCGGTCTGGGTGACGTGGCAGGCTCACTCCCACAGGCATTAAGAAAAAGGCTCATCGGCTGCAGAGTTGTTATGCCTTTATATGACACAATCAAGCAGGAGCTGAAGGATAAGATGACCTTCATCGCTAACATCTCGGTTCCCGTAGCATGGAGAAGACAGTACTGTGGTATTTTCCAGGCAAAGCACGAGGGTGTTATCTATTATTTCATCGACAATCAGTACTATTTCAAGAGAGATACCATCTACGGCCATTATGACGATGCGGAAAGATTCACCTTCTTTGCCCGTGCCGTGCTTGAGATTCTCCCTGTTATCGACTTCAAGCCTGACATCATCCACTGTAACGACTGGCAGAGTGCGCTCACACCTGTTTTCTACTCCGCATTTTACAGTAAGGATCCCTGGTACTACGGCATAAAGACCGTATTCACCATTCACAACATTCAGTATCAGGGCACCTATGGTATGGAGCTTGTGGGCGACGTTATAGGTCTTACTCCCGACACTGCAGGTCTTGTTGAGTACGACGGAGACGTTAACTTTATGAAGGGCGCAATCGAGTGTGCAAATAAGGTTACAACCGTTTCTCCCTCTTACGCAAACGAGATTCTCGACCCCTGGTACAGCCACGGACTTGATACGATTCTCCGTGAGCGTCAGTGGAAACTTCAGGGTATACTCAACGGTATTGACGTTATCAACTATGACCCCGAAACCGACAAGGCTATTGCGAAGAATTACACCGTAAAGGATGTAAAGGAAGGCAAGGCTGTCTGTAAGGCAGAGCTTCAGAGAGAGCTCGGTCTTCCCGAAAGGGCTGACGTACCCGTAATCGGTATCGTTTCAAGGCTTGTTTCTCACAAGGGACTTGACCTTATCAAGGGTATTCTTGACGAGCTTCTTTACACAACGGACGTTCAGTTTGCTATCGTAGGCTCAGGCGACTGGCAGTACGAAAACTTCTTTAAGGAAATGGCTGCAAAGTATCCCGACAAGATGGGCGTGAAGATAGGTTTCATTCCCGCCCTTGCAAGAAAGGTATATGCAGGTGCAGATTTATTCCTTATGCCCTCAAAGAGTGGGCCCTGCGGGCTTTCACAGATGGTTGCTCTTCGCTACGGCACTGTACCTATCGTACGTGAGACGGGCGGTCTTCGTGACTCAATTGCTGACAGCGGCGACGGTGAAGGTAACGGCTTCACCTTCAAGACCTACAACGCACACGATATGCTCGGTGCAATCAGACGCGGTCTTGATGCTTATTGGAACAGAGAATACTGGGACACTCTTGTTAACCGTGCAATCGAATGCGATTACAGCTGGGGCAAGAGCGCAAGCGAATATATTAAAATGTATAAGCAGGTTATAGGCGAATAACAAAAAGCATCCTTCACGTCGGTGAAGGGTGCTTTTTTAGGGATTAGGGACCGGAAGCCTCATCAGTCACTTCGTGACATCCCCCTTGAAGAGGGAGTTGACCTGCCGTCCCCTTCAAAGGAAGGTGTCAGCCGTGAGGATGACAGAAGGGGCATCCTGACTACTTGATACTCTTTCCTACATATTGTATATAAAAAAACAGCAACCACAATAAAAAAATCGGGCTCACATCAAAATGAACAAAGCCCCAAAGTCTTTTTTGTAAAAAGACACAAATTTTTAATATTTATAAAAGATTTAATACTTCATTATTGACTTTATTGATTTCAGGGTGCTATAATGCTACTGACTAATAGTGTCTCTCTGTACCCTTTTGCGCCCTTTTTGCCGCTAACAGTCAGGTCAGGGATTGGGTAAAAACCGAGCTTGAGCCTACAGAGACCACATAATAATTGTTTTTATATAAAACAATCGGTTAATTTTTATTAAGGAGGAAAATCTTAATGAAAAAGTATTTAAAATTACAAGCAAAGAAATCCGTATCACTGTTTTTAGCAGTGCTTATGGTACTGTCCTGCTGGGTGTGGATGGCACCTGAAAAGGCAGAGGCAGGTACTGCTTCAGCAACCCAATATAAGCTTGAGGTTAACTTTACCATTTCAAAAAACTCATATGGTGGAGGTAACATTAAATATAAAACCTCAGGTGCAAACGGCTGGGGTTCGCAGTCCGACTGGGTCGTAAATGTAAACTCGTTCAGCGATGTTAGCTACGGTGCGGCAAAAGAATATACCCATACCATTAACCTGTCTGATTTCCCGACAGGTGTCGCCATTACAGGTGCTAATGCCAACGGTTGCGGTGACGACCAGGCTCGTATTGATGTTAACTGGGTTAAGATCAACGGCAAGCAGGTATGGACAGGTTCTGCAGGCTTCAACGGTAACAACACTGCTGAAATCTATGTTAACCACTCAAATGATGATAATAATAAAGGTACAGCAGGTAACTGGTCCGGTACCTACAACTGGCCCAGACCCATGATCGCAGGCTTTGAAGACAGCTCAGCTACAGCTGCTGATATAAACATCAACCTCAATAAGGTTGGTGAGCAGAATGTACCAGGCACCACAGAATTCAAGCTTGAAAATTATACATTCTACGATCAGTACGGTAAGGCAATCTCTAATAGTGACAGATCAACATTTATCGCTAACAACAGATATAGCGGTGATATTACAACCACCACACATGTAGCAGGCACAAAAAACAGTGATGATGCTACTGAAAATACAGATATCTGGGTAAACCCGAACAATGACTCTCAGGTTGTTGTTGCTCCCAACCTTCAGATCAGTGATCCTCAGGGCTCTGACGGTAAGGCTTTATATTACCTTGTAAGAACTTATAAGGTTAAGGACAGCTGGGAGGGTGAGCAGACATCAAAGGTTTCTGCTGCTGTTAATGTTACATATCCCAACTATACCGTTAACTTTAACGGTGGTCTTAGCTCTGCAAAAATTACTGCCGATAAGGAGTATACAGGCACATACAGCCCCTCCAAATATAACGGCGGTAGCATAGCTGTACCCTCAAAGGCAGAGGCAGAGGGCTATACCTTCTACGAGTTCTGGTCAAAGCCTCAGCCTGCAACAGGCAATGCAAGCTACAATGCTCTTGCAGCAGATTTTGCAGCACCCTGTACAAGCGAAGACTATGCTTCATATAAGGCCGCAGCAGGCTCAACAGAAAAAGACGGTATCGTAACCGATGCTGACGGCAATAAGTGGTATGATGCAGGCAAGAAGCTTGATCCTACAACTGCAAAGACTATTGATGTTTCTGAAAATAAGGCAAACTTTGTTGAAAACTGGTACGCTTACTGGCTTTCAAAGGATATTACAGTCAAGTTCTATGACGTTGACGGTAAGTTCTTAGCCACAAAGGTTGTAAAGGCAGGCCAGACATACGGTGCTATCACATGGCCCACATCAAGCTATTCAACCTACACCAGCGGTGCATTCAAGTTCATGGTTGACGGCAACATCTGGGTAACTACAGACGGTACAGAAATCAATAAAAACAGCGGTACCTTTACCAAGAACCTTATCCTTACTCCCAAGCTTACAAGAACAGACTTCAAGGATAAGTACACCGTTACATTTATGAACCCCAACGGCGGTTCAGTTGCAGTTGGTACAGACGGTAGCTA
>JAZUAZ010000133.1:0-9606 GCA_045638245.1 Acutalibacteraceae bacterium
TGCTTAAGAAGCTCACTCACCGTCAGTCTCTCCCTTCACAGCATTCATATCAAAGCGGTAAATCTCTTTGTTTTCAATATCTATATTCTGCACATATATGGGAGGAATTCCCGCATTGGCGCTGATTGTTGTAACGAGAGCCTTTGCAAAGGGGAAAAGCTCCTTGTAGGTCTCAACGTGTATAAATTCCTTTTCTACCTCTCTGTTGACGGTAAATGCACCAACAACAACCACCCTTATTGCAATCGTATCGGGGTTTGCTTCATCCTTTACCTCAACGGTAAGTGTAGCCTCACAGGTACCCATCTTGTTGAATCTGACGTTGTGGGAAACCTTAGTTTTCATTTTAAGCTCAACCTTACCCTTTACATTGTTTGTAAAGGCTATTTCGCTTACCTTGTAGGCCTTCATTGTTGTATTAGCCATTTTTATTCACTCCTTTTGTATCCTTTATAATAAGAGGAATTGCCCAGAATTCTCTGAGATAATTCTTTATAAGCAGCTTTTTCGGTGAGGGTGCCGCAACAGTACCGCATTCAACACCGCATTTTTTTGCAATCATATCTGCCCTCATAAGGTGAAATTCACTCGAAAGGAAGGCAACTCTTTTGTTTTCAATATTGATAAGCTTCTGAGCATTGATAAAATTCTGAGCAGTGGTTTTTGATTTATCCTCAAGGACGATGCGCTCCCTTTCTATCCCTTTTTTTACAAGCTCCTCACATATAACCTCTGCCTCACTCTTAAGCTGATCCTTGTGGACGATACCTCCGCAGGCAACGGCGATTGTGTTTTTATTTTCCTTCAGGAATTCAGCCGCCCTTTCGATTCTCATCATAAGCGTATCCTCCGCTTCTTCACCCCTTACACGGCAACCGAGAATAAGAAGCACGTCAGGCTCACCTTCAAGGTTTCCTTTACTTGCCACAGCTTCACAAGCCGTAAAAGCCGCAAAAACACCGGCAAGAATTACACCGACAGTTTTCATAAAGCTCCTCCTTTTAATCAAATCATCCTTATCCTTATAATTATAACACAAAAGCAAAAAAAGAAAAAGTCTTTTTTTATAATAACTCTTTTTATATCTACTGTAAAAATTGTGTGAAATCGGTTGAATTTTGATAATTGATAATGTATAATTTTGAATGAATAAGTATTTTCAAAAATATACAATGAGGTGAGAATATTATGTCAGTTAATTTTAACTTTGAAGAAAACGGCTATAACATTGAAGAGGTAAACAAGTATATAGAAATGCTTCAGCAGGAATATGAAAATGCAGTTGCATGGGGCGAGGAAATGGAAGCAAAGTACGAAAGTCTCAAAGCCGACTATGAAAATCAGGGCGTATGCTTTACCATCAGCGAGGATAACCAGAGCGAGGTTATCAAGGATGTATTCGATAAGCTCACACTCACCATTGAGAAAGTAAAGAGCGATGCTCAGATAAGAGCGAACGATATTGTTGAGCACGCCAAAGAAGAAGCTGCTGCAATTCTCCGCAGAGCCAAGGAAAACTCTGTTGAAATCAGAACTGAAAATATCACTATTATGAAAAATCTCAAGAGCATCGGTGATATGATCGATGTAATCCTTGAAAAAGGAATTCAGTAAGCATCAGCCAACATAAAAAAAGGAAGTGATACCCTTGGCGAACTACAGACCTAAAAGCCTGGACGAATTAAATAGCTTTTACGATAAAACCCTGTCCTCACAGAACGAAATCGAGGCCAATGCTTCAGCAATAAGAAACGAAGCTCTTGCCGATGAGCCTTCAATTTCCGCTCAGGTTATTGACGACTTTTTTGCAGAGCAGACCGGAGAACCAACAGGAGTCTGTGCAGACCTTACCGAGGATATAAACAATTTTATTGCAAACTTCGGAAAACCTGCCACTGCAGAGGATGAAATAGCTATCCGCCGCAGACCTGTGGTACCTATAAGAATAAGAAACGCTCCGACACCTCCGAAGCCTGTTAAGTTTTCTTCAGAGGTTGATGAAGCTCCTTCTAAGACCAATGAGGCCGCAGCTTCTCCCGCAGCGGAGACTCAGCCCGTTGCCGAGGCACCCTCTCCTCAAGAGGTAAAGCCCGAAAAAACCGAATTCGTTATAACTGCAGAGAAGAATGAGCTTTTCGAAGAATATATGCGTATAATGTCCGACGAGGATGACGATGCGGATTATTCAAAATCAAAAGCCTCAAGAAAGAGAAAGAAATCAAAGAAATCAGCAGACATCGATGCTCCCGGCGAAATTTCCGCTGATATACCCCTCTTGGCAGAAAAGCCCTCCGAAGCTGAAGCCGCGGATACAATTTCCTCTATTCTCAGCGATGATGAATCAGACAGCTTTGTGTCCTTTACAGATAACACCGAAAGCAAACCGATTCAACAGACCAAAGAGGAAGCTTCTTCACCAAGCAGCAAAGAATACTCGGACTACGGCTTAACCAACGAAGAGGATGATTCTTCCGAAGCTGAGGAAACAAAATCCCGCAAAAATCCCTTTCTTCAACTCATACTTTTCCTCGTTCTTTTCCTTACCCTTCTGAGCGCCTTTGCCGTCACTGCCGTACAGACGACCCTGAAGGTAAACTCTGGAGAGCCCTTTGCAGATAAATATTACATCTACACTGCAGACTTCACTGACGAGATAACCAACATCAATGACGGAGACCTTATTGTAGTTGAAAAGAATGCAACCACTGATGATAACGAGGTTTTCGCTTACAATACCCCCGACGGAATAGCCTTTGCCGTACAGACATTCTCTGCTGAGCCCGAGCGTACAAGCGGAAAAAACGGTACCGAGGATAAAATAACCGTTATGAACACTGCTATTGTCGGAAAGGTTAAAACCTATTATCCTTCTCTCGGCAAGATTGCAACGGTTATCACTGAAAACTTTATGACCATCATCGTATCACTTCTTGTGTTTGCCGTATTCATCATCCTTCTTCTTATTTTTGCATTCAGACACACTCCTGCAAAATCAAGAAAAGCCTCAGCGGACAACTTCTCCTTTGACGAACAGGAAGATTATGATGAAACCTCAGGTGACGATTTATCGCTTACATAAACGATAAATATTTTACACATTACTTATTACAAAAACCGCATCTATCCCATCGGATGATGCGGTTTATTTTTTATCCGGAGACTCACAAACGGATATATCCCCCTCTTAATATTATAAAGACTTATATTCAGGCAGAAAAATTAAAAAAATTTTTAGTTTTCGACATTTTTCGGATTGCATATTTTGTCTATATGTGATATTATGTCACAGTGATGATTTTACACATATTAAGGAGGATATTTATGACCAAGCGTACCCGTATAATGCTTGCTCAGGAAGGCAACGACTTTGCTAACCACTGTGCAGCCTTTTTGTCGTCCTATGGTTTCGATGTCAAGACCGTAAGCAAGGATGGCTCAAAAATCATTGATTCAATCAAGCAGTTAAATCCCGACGTAGTACTTATGGATGCCTTTATGCCGAGAGTAGACGCCCTCGGAGTACTTACTCAGCTCAAGGAAACACCTTTAGAGAAGCGTCCCATTATAGCTCTTATGTCTGCCGTTGACAATCCCCGCTTTGAGCAGGTGCTTCTGAGTGCCGGTGCAGATTACTATTTTCTCAAGCCCTTCGAGCTTAATGTACTCGCTCAGCGTCTTTCCGAGCTTGCGGGTTGGCAGACATCAGCCGAAGTACAGCTTACCTCACAGGGACAAGGCAATGACCTCGAGGTTACAATCTCAGACGTTATGCGTGAAATAGGAGTCCCGGCTCACATAAAAGGCTATCAGTATCTTCGCGAGTCAATCGTACTCACCGTGAAAGACCCGGAGCTTATGCATGCAGTAACCAAACTGCTCTATCCCACCGTCGCAAAGACCAACCACACCACGCCATCAAGGGTTGAAAGAGCAATACGCCACGCCATAGAGGTCGCATGGGACAGAGGTGACGTTGACGTACTTTCTTCCTACTTCGGGTATACAATACAGAATTCACGAGGCAAGCCGACTAATTCGGAGTTTATCGCTATGATAAGCGATAAGCTAAGACTTTCGATGAAGGCAGGATAAGACAAAGCAAATACGATACATAAAAAGAACGGTTGATTTTTCGTCAACCGTTCTGCTGTTTTTATATAGCTGCTAAAAAGCAATAGTAAACTCCCGCATCCGCATCATATAGAAAGAGTATCCTGCTTTCGTTAATTATAGGAAAGTTGCGGTTAAAGTTATCAAACTCATCCGCACCTAAAGCGTATATGCAGTAGTAGAGATTTTCTGACAGTCCCTCGGGATAATAATCCTCGGGCAAGAATGGTCCGAACTCATAAGATGATGCACTCACCCACGGCGACTTATCCAGCTGTGCCGATATAGCTTTCTGTTCTTCGTCACTGAGTTTATATTTCCACATAGTTGTCTCTTCCCGCAGAGCATCTGATTTGTATTCATCGCACACTCCTTCGGGGATAAAGATGCTCTCCGATACAAAGCGAGTTGTCAGAGTTCTTGCTCTTACATAGAAAACACCTGTAACAATCAAAATAACCGTAATAACAGATACCGCCACTATTGCAAGCTTTTTCATCCAATCGCCTCCGATAATTCGCGATTTTATTATAGCACCGTAAAACAAAAAAACAACCGTTTTCGAAAAATCTTCAGTTTTTCTTAAGGTTTAAGCAAAACACCCGCCACGATTAAGTGACGGATGTAGTTTTTTTGCTCGCCGCAAGGCGTTACTTTCTTGAAAGAAAGTAACCAAAGAACTTTTTTGTTCTTATTACATAAATATTCCTGCGCCGCCGTTTATAGCCATAAATAAAGGTGCAAAAACGAGAGCAACAACTGTCATAAGCTTGATAAGAATGTTGATTGAAGGTCCCGAGGTATCCTTGAAGGGATCACCTACGGTGTCACCGACAACAGAAGCCTTGTGAGGATCGCCACCCTTACCGCCGTGAACACCTGTTTCAATAAACTTCTTTGCATTATCCCAAGCACCGCCTGAGTTGGACATAAAGATTGCAAGAAGTACACCTGTTACAAGTGAGCCTGCAAGGAGTCCGCCAAGTGCAGAGGTACCGAGAAGAACACCTACAAGAATCGGAGAAGCAACTGCAAGTACACCGGGAACGATCATCTGCTTGAGAGCGGCAGTTGTTGAGATACCTACACATCTTGCATAGTCGGGCTTAGCCTTACCTTCGAGTATACCGGGAATTTCTCTGAACTGACGGCGTACCTCTTCAATCATTTCATAAGCCGCCTTGGAAACGGATTCCATAGTCATAGCAGAGAAAACAAAGGGAAGCATACCGCCGATAAGAAGACCGATAACAACCTGATAGTCAAGAAGGTTGATACCGCTCGCTTCGAGCTTTACCGACTGAGCATAGGAGAAGAAGAGAGCGAGTGCAGTAAGTGCGGCTGAGCCGATAGCAAAACCCTTACCGATAGCCGCTGTTGTATTACCTACCGAGTCGAGCTTATCCGTAATATTTCGTACTGACTTGTCAAGTCCTGACATTTCAGCAATACCGCCCGCATTATCTGCAATAGGACCGTAAGCGTCAACGGCAACAGTAATACCCGTTGTTGAAAGCATACCTACCGCCGCAAGAGCAACTCCGTATATACCTGCACCGTTACCGCCGCTTTTACATACAAAGTATGAAACAAAAATACCGATACCTATAAGAAGTATAGGCATCGCAGTTGACTTAAGACCTACTGCAAGACCTGAGATAATATTTGTAGCTGAGCCAGTCTCACTCTGCTCGGCAATTTTCTTAACTGATTTATATGCATCAGAGGTGTAAAACTCCGTGATTATACCGATTATCGTACCGACGATAATACCGACAAGAATTGCTACGCCGTAGCTGAAGGTACCGAGCATAGCCTTACTCAGAGCAATACCCGCAACGAGTACAATAGCGGAAGCAACATAGGTTGCCGTCTTGAGAGACTTGTGAGGATCACTCTTGCCACCCTTTACAAAGAAGGTAGCAAGCATCGAAGCAAGTACACCGATGGCTGCAATTACAAGAGGATAGAAGGCACCCATTTTACTGTTGCCCACAGGAGCAAAAGCCGCAACACCGAGAGTGATTGCAGAAATAATCGCACCTGCATAGCTTTCGAAAAGGCCAGCGCCCATAGCTGCAACGTCACCTACGTTATCGCGTACATTATCAGCAATAACTGCAGGGTTTCTCGGGTCATCCTCGGGGATACCTGCCTCAACCTTACCTACAAGGTCGGCACCTACGTCAGCAGCTTTGGTATATATACCGCCGCCTACACGTGCAAAAAGTGCAATAGCCGAAGCACCGAGGCTGAAACCGAAAAGTACATCAGCATTTTCTGTTACCGCATAGATACCGGAAATACCGAGTACACCAAGACCTACAACACACATACCCATAACCGCACCGCCGGAAAAAGCAACGGAAAGAGCCTGCTTCATTCCACCCTTCTGAGCGGCATTTGTTGTTCTTACATTAGCACTTGTTGCAACATCCATTCCGAAGTAGCCTGCGCCGATAGAAAACAGGGCACCTATAAGGAAGCATAACGCTGTTGTCCAACTCAGAGCAAAGCCGATTGCAAGTATAAGCGCAAGAATAAAGAACACCAGAATCTTATACTCAGCGAAAAGAAACGCCTTTGCACCCGAATGTATAGCATGGGATATTTCCTTCATTCTGTCAGTACCCGCATCCTGCTTTTTGATTTTCATAGCAAGCATCAAAGCAAAGATCAGCCCCAGAACACCCACCACAGGGATAATATAAGGAACATAGTTCATCATTTTTTCCATAAATAAAACCTCTTTCAAAAGCACAAGCACCAAAATGCCTATCCTTATTTAGAAGGCAATAATAACACAATTGCACAAAATTGTCAACTTTGTTGATATAATTTTGTATACTATATATCATTTGTTATATGCAGTTTGCATATAATATTCCGGTAAGGCATTTTATTCACAGACACAGCATTATAAATATACGCTTTTGTTTTGTGAATATAACGGATATTTTGTGTATTTTTTACCATACTATACCGTTCCTATACTCTGCACAACCAATATTTATACAGACTAAACAAAAATAATTGCACAAAATTAGTTAATAATCCGTTGTTTTTTTGGTTATTTTATGGTAATATAGTTTATGTTAACGTCAAATGAAATAACTTTATTTGAATGTAGCAAAATTCGGGCTCTGTAATAATGGGGTCCAAGGAGGTAATGGAATTGAAATCCTACACAGTAAACAACATCAGAAATATCGCTATCGCAGGTCATACAGGTAAGGGTAAGACAGCTCTTTCCGAAGCTATGCTCTATGTTGCAGGCGTAACAGACAGACTCGGAAGAGTTGCTGACGGAAACACTATTATGGACTACGATGCAGAAGAAAAGAAGCGTCAGTGCTCCATTTCAACTTCAATGGCTTCTCTTGAATGGAGAGATACAAAGATAAACATCCTTGACGCTCCCGGTAAATTCGACTTCGCCGGCGGTATGTCAGAAGCAATGCGTGCAGCAGACTGTGCAATCATCGTTACATCTGCAGGCTCAGGTATTGACGTAGGTCTTGAAAAGGCTATCAAGGCTGCCGACCAGAGAGGTATTGCTAAGTTCTTCGCTATCACCAAGGTTGACTCAGACAACCGTGATTTCTATAAAACATTCGAAGCTCTCAGAGCAGAACTCGGCAACAAGCTTTGCCCCGTTGTTGTTCCCTATATGAACGGACCCGTTTGTGAAGCATTCGTAAACCTCTGCTCAAACAAGGCATTCAAATATCCCAACGGACGTCCTCAGGAAATCGATCTTGTTTCCGACGACAACATTCTCAATATGAGAGCTGTACTTGAAGAGGCAGTTGCAACAGTTGACGAAGAGCTTATGGAAAAGTTCTTCGAAGGCGAGCCCCTTACAAAGGAAGAAATCATCGCAGGTCTTACAAAGGGCGTTGAAACAGGTGAAATCTGGCCCGTATACGCTTGCTCAGCAACAAAGGTTGACGGATGTGATATGCTTCTTGATGCTATCATCTACTCAGCTCCCTCACCCGACAAGGCTAAGCCCGAAATCGCAACAAATGCTGACGGTGAAGCTATCGAGGTTGCAGCTAAGACTGACGGACCTCTTGCAGCACTCTGCTACAAGACAATCGCTGACCCCTTCGTAGGTAAGATGAGCTTCGTTAAGGTTATTTCCGGTAAGATTACTCACGATACACCTTGCTACAATGCAAGAACAGGTAAGAGCCAGAGAATGGGTAAGCTTGTAGCCGTCAAGGGTATCAAGCAGGAGGACATCGACGAAATCACAACAGGCGATATCGGTGTTATCACAAAGCTCGACGACCTTGCAACAGGTGATACCATCTGCAGTGCAAAGGACGTTATAAACCTTGCAGGCGTTGACTTCCCCGCTCCCTCACTTTCAATGGCAGCCGTTGTTAAGAAGAAGGGCGAAGAAGACAAGGTTGCTTCAGGTCTTCGTAAGATTTCAAGTGAAGATCCCACAGTTGTATTTTCAACAAATCACGAAACAGGCGAAATGGTTATTTCAGGTCTCGGCGAACAGCATCTTGAGGTTGTTGTTTCAAAGCTCAAGACAAAGTACGGCGTTGAAATCGACCTTAAAACTCCCAAGGTAGCATACAGAGAAACTATCCGCAAGTCATGCCAGGTACAGGGACGTCACAAGAAGCAGTCAGGCGGTTCAGGTCAGTTCGGTGACGTATTCATCCGCTTTGAGCCTCATACAGAAGATCATCTTATTTTCGAAACAGAGGTTGTCGGCGGTTCAGTTCCCAAGAACTTCTTCCCCGCAGTTGAAAAGGGTCTCCAGGAAGCTATCCTCAAGGGTCCCCTTGCAGGTTATCCCGTAGTTGGTCTTAAGGCTGTTCTTTACGACGGTTCATACCATCCCGTTGACTCAAACGAAATGGCATTCAAGACCGCCGCAAAGATTGCTTACAAGAACGGTATGGCTCAGGCCAACCCCGTAATTCTCGAACCTATCGGCGAGCTTAAGGTTTATATGCCCGACGCTAACCTCGGTGATATCATGGGTGATATTACAAGGCGCCGCGGTCGCGTACTCGGTATGGGTGCCGCTGACGAGCCCAAGATGCAGGAGCTTGTTGCTGAAGTACCTATGGCAGAAATGGGCGACTTCTCCGTAACTCTCCGCTCTGTAACCGCAGGCAGAGGCTACTTCTCACTTGAATTCGCACGTTATGAGGATGCTCCCATGAACGTTGCACAGAAGGTTATCGAAGAAGCCAAGAAGGATATGGAAGAATAAGATTTAACAATGATTTGTCAAACTAAGTGCAACACTTTTTAATCGAATCCTCAAATAAATCCAAAGGTTTTTGGTAATTTAAAACTTTCTTGGGCCTGGCGTTAATCAAGGCCAGGTTCTTTTTTAGTGTAGCAGGACTGACTCTTGAAAGGTTTCTGCCTTTAGGATAAAATTCTCTTAAGAGGCCATTGAGATTTTCATTTGTCCCCTTTTGCCAAGCACAATAAGGATCAGCAAAGAAAACATCACAA
>JAZUAZ010000134.1:0-3534 GCA_045638245.1 Acutalibacteraceae bacterium
CTTGAGAAAATACACACTAAGAGGTACTAACGTAAGACCCTGCTGCTTTATCGTACCGTAAAGGCGGTTTATCTCACGCTTGTGCATAAGAAGTCTGCGTACTCTCATCGGGTCACGGTTGAAGATGTTTCCCTGCTCATAAGGACTGATATGCATACCCTTGACGAAAATCTCGCCGTCGTCGATACTGCACCAGCTGTCCTTGAGATTTATTCTGCCTTTTCTTATTGATTTTACTTCCGTACCGAAAAGTTCGATACCTGCTTCGTAGGTTTCAAGAACAAAATAGTCGTGCCTTGCTTTTTTGTTCTGAGCTACGGTTTGTTTTTCGTCTGTCTTTACTGCCACAGCAAAGCACCACCTTTCTTGTATTTGCAACCTCTCCGTCAGCCCTTACGGACTGCCACCTCTCCTTTCAGGCGAGGCAAGAGATATCTTTCCTCTGCGGACTATCACTTAATCCTTCGACGAAGCTCACCCGCAATTCCGAATTCCGAATTCCGAACTCCGAATTCCGAATTTACAAAGTTCTTCTGCCCTCAAGTGCTCTCGTCAGAGTAACCTCGTCGGCATATTCAAGGTCCGCACCGACGGGTACACCGTAGGCAAGTCTTGTGACCTTTATGCCCATAGGCTTGAGAAGTCGGGATATATACATAGCCGTAGCCTCTCCCTCAACAGTGGGATTGGTAGCCATAATGACCTCCTGCACCTTATCGTCGCCTGTTCTTGCAAGAAGCTCCTTGACGGTGATATCCTCGGGGCCGATGCCGTTCATAGGTGAAATTACACCGTGAAGCACGTGATATGTACCCTCGTATTCGTGAGTACGCTCGAAAGCCATAACGTCTCTCGGGTCTTCAACCACGCAGATAACACTTTCGTCCCTGCCGCTGTCCTTGCAGAGTGAACAAAGCTCATCCTCGGCAAGATTGCAGCAGCGAGTGCATTTCTTGATTTTTTCGTGAGCGGTACGGATTGCATTTGCGAAATCCTCCGCTTCTTCTTTTTTTAAGTTAAGCACATAAAAGGCCAGTCGCTGAGCGCTCTTGTGTCCGATGCCGGGCATACGCTCAAAATGCTCGACCAGCCTTGCAAGTGAATTTACACTGTATCTTGCCATCAGAAGGGAAGGTTGAGACCTGCAAGTCCGCCCTGAGCAGCCTGCATAGCCTGATTCATAGCATCGTCAGCCTTCTTCATAGCCTCATTTGTTGCGGCAATGATAAGGTCTGCAAGCATATCTGCATCGTCAGGATCAATAACATCGGGCTGCATCTTGATGCTCTTAACCTCATGAGCACCGTTTACTGTAACCTCAACTGCTCCGCCGCCTGCTGAAGCGGTGAATTCACTTGCTTCAACCTCTGCCTGCTTCTGCTCCATCTGCACCTGCATTTCCTGAATTTTTTTCATCATAGCTGCCTGGCCGCCGCCTGCGCCCTGACCGGGAATTCTTGCTTTCATAATCTTTACTCCTTTGTATTATAGTTGTTTTTCTTTTTAAATTATACGTATTTTCTTATTTAATGTCAACATTTATACCCATTGAGCCTGCTCTGCTGATAAGGTCCTCAAGAGGGTCTCTTTTGGGTGTTGCTGCCGCCGCTTTGGGCGCCGCAGACTTTGTAAGTCCGAGACGGTACCTTTTGCCTGTAACTCTGAGTACCGCTTCCTTGACGGAGCGTGAGTTGCCGTCCTTTTTGATGAACTCACCGAGAGTGGGATTTTCACTCTTTATGAGTACGTAATCACCGTTGATATATGCCTCCGAATTGTGAAGCACACCCCACAATGCAGGGTTTGACTTCAGTATTTCCGAAAGAACCTCTGCCCAGGGAAGTGCGTCGGTACCTTCGCTGACCGTCGGTTCCTCAGTGGCAGGCACTGACACTTCTCTTTCTGTAAAAGAGGGTGCAGACACTGGCATATCGTACTCGGGAGCGGGTACGTCAAATGCGGTTGACTGTACTGCTGCCTTAGGCTCCTCCTTTTTCTCGGGCACTGCAGGGGGTACTGCTACGCCCGTTACGGAAGGTACCGAAGGAGCAGGAACTGATACTGTCTGCTGAGGCTTTGCGGCAGGTGCTTCCACCTTGAAGCCGCCTGATTTCAGAGCAAATTCTATATCCGCAATTCTTGCAAGAATTGCTTCGTTGCTGTCATTGAGAAGAGGGCTTGCCATACGGATAAAGGTCATTTCCATTTCAATACGGCGGTTTACGCCCCTTTTCATATCCGCCGCACAGTTCTGCAGAAGCCCCATACAGTAAAGTATGTTTTCAAGGGTATATCCGAGACTTTGCTCCTTATAACGTCTGAGCTCGTCATCGGTACATACAATAAGCCCCTCAGAACCCGACACAGTCTTGACAATCATCAGATTGCGGTAATGGTTTATCATTTCACTTGCAAGTCTTTCCATATCGCAGGAATCGCCGTAGAGCTTACTTATAATATCGAGAGCTCCTGCAGAGTCCTTGTTACGCACTGCCTCCGCAAGAGAGAAAAGATGCTCCTTACCTGTCATACCTGCAACAGAAAGTACTGTTTCAGCGGTGATATTCTTTGTATGACCTGTACACTGATCTAAAAGAGAAAGTGCGTCACGCATACCGCCGTCGGAAATTCTTGCAATAAGGGATGCCGCCTCAGCTTCAAGGGTGAAACCTTCGCTTTCGGCAATAAGATTCATTCTTTCACTCATAGCCTCAGGAGTAACACGCTTGAAGTCAAAACGCTGACAGCGTGAAACAACTGTTACGGGAAGCTTATGCACCTCGGTGGTTGCAAGGATAAACTTAACGTGTGCTGGCGGCTCCTCAAGGGTTTTAAGAAGAGCATTGAAGGCACCCATTGAAAGCATATGCACCTCGTCGATGATATAAACACGGTATTTACAAGCTGCGGGAGTGAAGTTTATCTCCTCACGGATGTCACGTATATTTTCAACACCGTTGTTACTTGCAGCGTCGATTTCAACAACATCAAGGATAGCTCCGCTGTCAAGACCCTTACAGATTTCACATTCGTTACAGGGATTACCGTTTATGGGATTAAGACAGTTGACCGCCTTTGAAAGTATTTTTGCACAGGTGGTTTTACCCGTACCTCTTGAGCCTGTGAAAAGATAGGCATGGGAGAGCTTACCCGTTTCAATCTCCTTTGAAAGGGTGTCGGTAATATGCTTCTGACCCACAACGTCACTGAAAACACGGGGTCTGTATTTTCTGTATAGTACTTGATACATTGCTCTCACCTCGTTAGTTTAGGGATTAGGGACTAGGAAATAGAGATTAGAAATTATAAAATCGGCGGGTAGATTTTACCCATCAGCACCCTTTCAGGCGCAATTCCGAATTCCGAACTCCGAATTCCGCATTAAAAAAAGATGCATTACCTTGGTCATACAGCAACAGGCTTTGACTGTGTCGCACAGACATTCCACTTAATGCTGCTCGGTTTCCCGCCTGACATGGTTCGCGGCGTACTGTCGCACAGAACCCGCTGCTGCATGACCAAAATAAAGCATCT
>JAZUAZ010000135.1:0-2788 GCA_045638245.1 Acutalibacteraceae bacterium
GGCTCAAACAAGCATCAGTATTGCCAATGCTCGTATCTGCTGGGTCAGAACAAAACCGAACTTAAGTGTAAAAAAAACTAACATCGCCAACAAAAATTCTTTCAGATTTTTTACCGTCCGGTTTATGTTTATGCAAATACAAAATACGAGAGAAAGTCATTCAATCATGCTTGTCTGCTGTCACGCAAAACATCTAAAATAATTAAATCTGAAATCTTGTATAAAACTGTGACAGCTCAAATTCTATCAGAGGTGATAAAATGAAAAAGGCTATAACAAAGGCTATTCTCATTGTAATGACCATTGTTACACTCGCCACAGTCATGCCAATCTCCGCTAATGCAAGTACCAGCAACGCAAAGAAAATCTACAACTTCCTCACAGACGAATTAGGCTTCAATTCAGCAGCAGCATGCGGAATTCTGGCAAACATCGAAAGAGAATCAGATTTTAACCCCAAATTAGTAATCAGAGACAGTAACGGTCTTACCAGCGGCGGTCTTTGCCAATGGAACGGCGGCAGATTCAAGAATCTGAAAAACTACTGCAGCAAATACGATTACGATTATCTTTCAATCGAGGGTCAGCTCCGTTATCTCAACTATGAGCTTCAGAAGTCCTCCTATAAGCACATTTACGATTACCTTAAAGGCGTTAAGAACAACGCAAGTGGTGCTTATAATGCAGCACACTATTGGTGCTACTACTTTGAGATTCCCGCAAACAGAGCCACGAAGGCAAAGCAGAGAGGCTCTATGGCAAAGGAAGATTACTGGCCCGTATACGGTGAAACAAAACCCGGTACGCCCGTACTCAGCCTTGCTAAAAAAGCTACTACCTACGACATCACATCAGACGTTACCGTTAAGTGGACATCTGCGGGTGGCGGATGTGACCAGTACCGCGTCTACATCAAGCAGAAGGCTTACAATGAAAAGAGCTACGATCCCGATGAAGTACGCGTGATCAAAACAAAGGAGCTCAGCTATGAGATTCCCGCTTTCTCCCTTGAGATGGATACGGAATATGCCGTACTCGTACGTGCATACAACTCCACAACAGGCAAGTACACCAGCAGTAAGTACGTTTACTTTACTGTGACCTGCCTTGAACACGATTATGATACTGTGGTTACCAAAGAGCCTACTCTTCAAAAAACAGGCACTCAGGTTTCAACCTGTGAAAAGTGCGGTAAGGTCAAGAAAAAGACAATCCCTGCAGTAACCGTTGAGGACTTCGAGGAATCAAAGTCCTGTAAGCCCTACGTTACCGCTGCAACCCCCAACGCTATCAGAATCAGATGGGAGCCTACAGACCACGCAACAGGCTACCGTGTATATATCAGAGAAAACAACAAATGGAAGCTTCTCAAAAAGATTGCTGCTGACGACGATCTTACCTACTGCTACAGAAATCTCAAGGAAGCTACAGAATATAAATTCTGCGTAAGAGCCTACACCGTATACGGCGGTAAGACCTATATGAACACCGCTTCATCCACACTTCTTACCTCAACGGAAACACAGTCGCCCGAGATCAGTGCATTCAGCAAAAGAAGCGGAAGAGCATCAATTGACTGGGATAAGGTAAAAGGCGCAGACGGCTATCAGGTGTTCCTTGCAACAGGAAATGGCGACTATAAGAGAGTCGCTTCTCTCGGACCCAACTATACTGAATGTACCGTAAAATCACTTAAAAAGGGTACAAGCTACAAGATAGTTGTAAGGTCATATATCAAGTGCAGCAACGGCACCTACGTATTCAGTAATTGCTCCACCGCAAAGAGCTTCAAGGGTGCATAATTTAATAAAAGTAACAATCCGACGGACAGTTCAGAAACTCATCCGCCGGATTTTTGATTTAAAAGGGTTTTTAGAGCGTTTCTTTGGTTTTGTGTGAGTTTATACAGATTTTTGAGAAAAAGCGTTTTAAGAGGCATTTTGAGAAAAATCCGAAAATGAGCTTTTTTATATGTTTTTTATGTCTTTTTCAAGGCTTAAATCGTACCTTTATTACACCTGAAACTGTCGTTTTTTCTTTTAGTCAGTTCAGCGGAAAAGGGATGTTTTTTGGAGGGAGACGGAGTGAGGCTTTCTCTTTTTAACCTTAATGTTTCAATGAAGCTTCAGCCACGGTAACGCTTAAGCCGCGTGGCTCTTACTTTGTCCTGAGCGACAAAGTAAGCAAAACGCTCTTGGAGGGATAAGGAAATCCGAAAGAAGTTTCGCTGAGATGTTTAATATCTGTTTAATAAAACTGTAAGAAAAATATTTTCAATAAAACATCTGAAACTTATTGGCGAAACGTTTCTCCCATGTATTTCAACAACAACTCGGGAGCTTCACAGCTCAGCATACTTATATGCTCAATAAAGAAACCCGCTTGGTTGTACTAGCCATTCAGCTTGTTAACTTGTCTACTGTTCACGTCATAAGTCCAACTACCGTGTATTCCGACACTCGCTGACCGCTCCCGCAGTGATTTTAGTTATAGAATGCCTCCAACCTTCTGCAATTAGACCTTAGGGCAAGCACTATGTAAATGGGTTAATTATCAAAGCTACCTCTGCGTAATAACTGTAAAAGAAAGATAAAGCATTCCAGCGGCCTGCGGCATTACTTGCTATTGCCGCTACCGCCTTTCCCGCTGCGAAAACAATAAACGGAGGGCATCGTCACCGAAGCGCTCGCAGTGCGAGATGAAGCGAGGTGAGGATGGCGCAGCGGTCGAAATTCATAGGCGCTCCAAGCCGTAATGAATTTCGGGAACCGCAAGAGGCGGGTAGTCT
>JAZUAZ010000136.1:0-3019 GCA_045638245.1 Acutalibacteraceae bacterium
CCGTCCTCATCGACCCAATGCTTCGCATTCGGTACCCGATTTCGGACTTCGAAGCTAAAAACAATCCGCAGGATTGTTTTCTTAACGCTTCTCACCCTCTTAGGCTTCAAGTCCCTTGCGCTTTTAGTAAGATAGATAAAAAAGAAACTCAGCAGTCTTTTGACTACTGAGTTCTGGTGCGAGAGACGGGACTTGAACCCGTACGAGCTGCCCCACACGCCCCTCAAACGTGCGCGTCTGCCGATTCCGCCACTCTCGCATATTTACTTCGCTCTCTCGAACGCTTGTATACTATACCATCTTGCAACTGATTTGTCAATACTTTTTCGATAATTTTTTTAAAAAATATTATTCACCGCAAAATACGTCGTAAAGTGCAGAATCTTCATTAAAGGTATTAAGATTATAAAGGATGAGCACATGGGAAAAATCGTACTCACTCATTACAGTGTCTATTGTATCCGTCATATATCTGGGGTCTGCTACTACAATCTGAGAAAAGTGGGCAGTAAGCATAGGGATCATGCAATTGGCGTAGGAGTCCTTTATTATAAGCAGACGTTTATCATTCGGAGCGGTTGTTTCTATTGTGACAACATCATAATTTCCGCCGAGAAAAACCTCGTACTTGTTTTTGGTGCTGAGCTTACTTTCGTTAAAAAGTGTTGCCGTTTTTGTCTGCAGGGACTCAAAATTCACCGTATAGCTTTCTACACTTCCGTCGGGTACACAGATTTCTATGGAGTCCTTCACAGCGTGTACTCCTGACTTTGAAGAAAGAGTACCCTCGAAGGAATCTGTTACCGTATAAAAAGAGTAATCTGTACTTTCATCAAGCTGCCATATATCGGCTATCTGCAAAAATACTCCATGTGCGGCACGTGTAGTCCAGTGGTGGTCTGTTTTATAGTAAAGCTCTGTACCGTTATCTTTCATTTGAGAAAGAGTTGATATGGTATCTGCTTTTTTGAAGTTATCCGCATCAAATGAGGCATAAATTTCATTTATCTGACCCGATTGATCTTCGAGCGTAAGAAAAGAGGGGAGCTCATCTGAATAAATATAGCTGCTGTTAGGTACAATTGCCACGAGTTTATCAAGCTCAGGATATTTTTCGAAAAAGTTGTTTACGGCACTGATTTTTTTCTTGTTTTTTTCTGTATTATACTCTGACGGAAACTCGAAAAGACGGTTGTCTTTACCAATATAAACACTGTTTTCTTCTTTTTTTCCGGAAAGACGGTCAAAATCGGTTTTTAATACTATTGCTTCATCTCTCAAAGGAAACTGATCGGATAACCAGCTTTCGAAATCTGACATAAAGCTTCCGTCCATAATACCGTCAAGAGATAATTCAGGCGTCTGAACCAGCATACGGTTTTCACTCTCGGAAAAAGTCCTGTCCTCTGATATAACTGTGAATATGCCTGCACCTGCAGTGAGAAGGACAAAAGCAAAGATCAGAGCATAGTTAACTAACACCGCTGATGTACGGCTTTTTTTTACCTGTTCATTATTCTGTTCGCTCTTGATGTAATTTTCTTCCTGCATATGGGAGTTCCTTTCAGAATCTGAAGTATAAAAACGGATTATATGTTTCGCTTAGCAAAAACGCTATACTTATAACAAATACCGCAACATAGAAAAGACCGCGCAGAGCAAAGTCTGCGGTTTTGTTTTTAATTTTAGGTAAGGAGTCAAAGAAGCCCGCAGACGAAAGACACATAACAATCAACGGGAATCCGTAGCCCGCAAGAAGGTATGCGGATTTTTCGTCGAAAAAGGGAGTTCCGTTAACACCTGACATAGCACTCAGATAAGAAAAAGCATCTGATATATCAATGTTTGAGAAAAATACCCATCCTATCATTACAATTACCATAGTAACTGTTCTTCTTATTATAACGGGTATTTTATCAAGTAAAGCACCGAGCAAGAATTTTTCGATAATAAGCAGTACTCCGTAAAAAGCTCCCCATGCTATAAAGTTCCATGAAGCTCCATGCCACATACCTGTAAGCGACCACACGACGAGAATATTCATTACCGTACGCAATCTGCCTTTTCTGTTACCGCCGAGAGGTATGTAGACATAATCTCTGAACCAAGAACTGAGGCTTATGTGCCATCTGCGCCAGAAGTCTGTTATGCTTGATGCACTGTAGGGAAAGTTAAAGTTCTTTACAAAGTCAAAACCGAGCATTTTTCCGAGACCTATTGCCATATCGGAATATCCGCTGAAATCGAAATATATCTGCATACTGTAGCAAAGGATACCGATCCACGCCGTTGCAGTTGACTGTGACAAAATATCAGCGGCAAGAATATCGGTGTATATCTTACCTGCCGGGTTGGCAAAAATCACTTTTTTGCCAAGTCCGCGTATAAAAATCAGTATGCCCTCACTGAAAAGCTCTTTGTTTATTTTTCTTTCAGTCAGCTGCTTTTCAATGTCCGAATACTGTACTATAGGACCTGCAATAAGCTGTGGGAACATTGTTATATATGCGGCAAAGGATGTAAGACTCTTCTGCGCCTTTACCTTGCCTTTATATACATCAATCACATATGATAAAATCTGAAAAGTGTAAAAAGATATACCAACAGGCAAAGGCAGCTGTCTGTCAGCGATTGCTGTGCCGAAAATATTGTTTATATTGTTGATAATAAAGCCGGAATATTTAAAATATCCGAGGATAAAAAGATTGAAGACAAGTGACAGCAGAAGGAGGGCTGTTGCTGCTTTCTGTCTCTCAGCTCTTTTTGATAAATATATATCTATACCTATACTGTGGTTAAAAAATATGCTTATGAGCATAAGAATCACGTAAACAGGCTCTCCCCAGGCATAGAAAACCAGGCTTGTTACAAGAAGCAGTAAATTTTTTTTGCCCGTTTCTCTTTTTTTATTTCTGAGACTTACGGGTATAAAGTAAAGTGCAAGAGTAACAGGCAGAAATGCGAACAAAAAAGCCGTACTGCTGAAAACCATTTAAAGATACCTCTGATTATAGATTGT
>JAZUAZ010000137.1:0-6123 GCA_045638245.1 Acutalibacteraceae bacterium
AGACTACCCGCCTCTTGCGGTTCCCGAAATTCATTACGGCTTGGAGCGCCTATGAATTTCGACCGCTGCGCCATCCTCACCTCGCTTCATCTCGCACTGCGAGCGCTTCGGTGACGATGCCCTCCGTTTATTGTTTTCGCAACGGGCAAGGCGGTAGCGGCAATATCAAGTAATGCCGCAGGCCGCTGAAATGTTTTATCTTTCTTTTACAGTTATTACGCAGAGGTAGCTTTGATAATTAACCTATTAACATAGATACTTACTTGAATGTTTAATCAAAGACCAAGAATTTGCTTTCCGTAAGGTTTAATTGCAGAAGGTCGGAGGAATTCTCTTATTAAAACCACTGCGGGAGCGGTCAGCGAATGTCGGAATACACGGTGGTTGGACTTATGACGAGAATAATAGACAAGTTAACAAGCTGATTGACAAGTACAACCAAGCGGGTTTTCTTATCAAGCATATAAGTATGCTGAGTTGTGAAGCGCACGATTATCTGCAAAGCAGACGAGGAGAAATCGCAAGCCCGAAGAGATATCAGCATAAAGGTCGGAAATATATATAAATGTTTATTGAAGCTTTCTGCGAACAACGCTGGAGTTCTTTCGGACTAATTGCACAACAAAAAAAGCGTTTTGCATACTTTGTCGCTTCGGACAAAGTATGAGCCCGAGCGGCTTGAGCGTTACCACGGATAAAAACTCATTGAAACATTAAGGTGAAAAAGATAAAAGTTTACAGTTAGGTTGCGGTAGGGAGAAGGCGTGACAGACCCTTCCGGCGGCTACGCCTCCACCTTCTCTGCGAATTGCGAATCGCCCCAACCTTCGGTTGTCAAATTAACCTAAATATCAACCGTCCGTTTGTAAAAAGTTCATAAATATAAACCGTTTGTCTCTAAACTATAGAAAATAGTATATTTATATGCTATAATACTAAAATGCAAAAAGTGTCTGTTTTTTATACAGATACGAATCCGTCAGGAGGTATAAAATTGGCAAAACAAGCTTTAATTGAAACAGTCAAAGCAAAAGCATCAGACATCAAAACTTATTGGAAAATCCCAATGCCCGGCAGATATATGCCCTTCAAGGAAATAGCATCATATTCAGGCGGCGGTATCGGCGCTTATATGATCGTTACCCTCGGTACTGCCTGTATTCTCGGTACAGGTAACACCCTTATTTCAAGTACCCTCGGCGTTGACGCTATGGATATGTACTGGCTTCATGTTATCGCCGTGCTTTCCAACATTTTCCTTACAGGTATCAGAGCAAATATCATCGATAATACCCGTAACAAAGCAGGTAAGTACAGACCCTACATAGTTACAATGGCAATTCCCACCGCAGTTATCTGTCTTCTTATGGTGTTTTTCCCCTATGATCCCTTCGGTGAGCTTCTTACAAACATTTTCGGAAATAAGCAGGTTTTCGGTGAGAGCATCGCATACGTATCAAAATGTGCAGTTATTCTTATTCTTAACCTTTTCCTGCACTTCTTCTATTACTTCTTCTACGACGGATATGAGAACCTCATCCACGTTCTTTCCCCCGATACGCAGGAAAGAGCTGACGTTACATCCGTAAAGAGCGTTGTTTACTCCTTCGCTCCCACGGTTGTTAACCTTTTCACTCCCATTATCGCCCAGAACGTTTTCCACACAAATACAACGGATATCCGTGTTTACAGACTCTTATGGCCTATCCTTGCCATACTCGGTATTCTTCTTTGCATCGTTGTTTACAAGGGTACAGAAGAAAAAATCGTTCAGGCAAAGACTCACGTTATCAAAATCCGCTTCATTGACGCTCTTCGCGAGGTTGCAAAAAACAAGTACTTCTGGATTATTTCAATGGCAGGCTGGCTTGGCTTCCTTGAGAGTGCATACCTGAATATTCTCTATTGGCTTTATAACTACGGTGGTGCCTGCTCAGGCGGCAGCTACAGCCTTCTTTACACAATTTACGGTAACGCCTCTCTCTGGGGTATGCTTCTTGCTCCCTTCTGCATCCGCCGCTGGGGTAAGAAGATGGTGCTTGTTGTAACAAACATCTTTAATGTTATCTTCATTCTTATGATGCTCCCCGTACTCGGAGATGTTACTGCAGAGGTTACTATCTGGCTTGTTATGGCCTGTCTTTACCTCAATGCATTTATGGGCTCCTTTGCTCACATCCTCAACCCTGCAATTCAGGCTGACATCAGAGACTATCAGCAGTATAAGTCAGGCGAAAGAATCGACGGTATGTTTGCCGCTGTCGGCACTATCGGTACAATTATCACTCTTGCAACATCATCAGTTCTTCCCTTCATCTATGAGCAGAAGGGTCTTACAAAAGAAAATGCAATGGTGATTACAAAGAAGCCCGAAATCCTTAACCGTATGCTCGGTGACGGTAAAACCGTAGGTGAAATCCTTGCAGAGCAGATGGCCGAGGGTCAGAATAACTACGAAAACTCTTACTCAGCTCTTTACGATCCTGAAATTCTCAAGTCACTTTTAGTTGTTCTTATCATTGTTTCTGCCGTCGGTGCATTTATGAACATCGTTCCCTATTTCTGGTACGATTTCAACGAAAAGAAGCAGAAGTCCGTTATCCGCGTACTCCGTGTACGTGCTCTCTTTGAAGACTACGGCAACGGTATGCTCGGCGACGAAGAGCTTGTTGAAGCAGTTGATATCATCCGTAACGCAAGAGAAACCGCAGTCAAGACTCCCATCATCGTTGACCAGGGCCTCAAGAAGATTAACAAGAAGGCTTACAGAAATGCTCTTAAGTCCAACGAGGAAATCGAAATTGCTCAGTTCGTATGCAACGAGCTTGACAAGTTCTCAAGAGATACCACAATCCGTAAGCTCAGAATCTGCGAGCCTATCTACAATGCAGGTCTCGATTACGTAAGAACAATTGACATCGAAAAGGTAAAGAGTGAGCTCGCCAAGGTAAAGAAGCTTCCCAAAAAGACTGAGGAGGATAAGGACTACCGTGAATTTGCCATTTCAATGGCAAGAAACAAGATCAGAGCTTACAAGACAATTGAAAAGTTCTACAAGAATGAAGACCTTGCAAGACCCGACTTCGCAGTACTCGACAAACTTTACAAGAAGGAAGACGAGCTCAACGAGGATATGAAGGCTCTCTACGTCAAGCTTGATGAGGCAAAGAAAACCAACAAGGCTCTTGCAAATGAAATCAAGCTTCAGATAAAGTCTGTTAAGAAGGAAAAGGAAGAAATCCAGAAGCAGCAGAAAGCAGAAATGGATCTTCACGCACGCTTCAATCAGGCTACAAAGCCCTTCCTTGATGCTGAAAAGCTCTTTAAGGAAAAAGAAAACTTCACTCACCTTGAAGAAATCTCTGCTGAATACGATGAAGCTAAGGCTCGTGCAGAGGCAGCAAGAGCAGCAAAGCTCGCTGAGCAGAAGGCTCTCGACGAAGCAAAGGCAGCTCAGAAGGCAGCTCTCAAGGCCGAAAAGGAAGCAGCAAAGGCAGCTAAAAAGAATAAATAATTCTTAATTTCAAAGGAGGATAAATTATGGACATTTTAGCAATCATCAACGGTTTTATGGCTCTCATCAGAAAACTCCTCGATAACTTCGGTGATGAAATTATGAAGGAAATCTTCGGCTGATAAAATCAGAATAAAAAAATCCGTCCGGCAATTGACTTCCGGGCGGATTTTTCATTGTTAACCTATTTTTCTCTGACAGGGTACCACCGTACACCTTAGGGAGAAAGAAAGTACGGTCTGTATTCTTCTCATAGGGTAAAAGACCGACAACGTATATATAAAAACGGACGGTGGATTACCACCGTCCGTAATATTTATCAGTCTTCCTTGCCGACAAGCCAGTTGATTGACACACCGAGAATCTCGGAAATAGCAACAAGCTCATAGTCGCAAACGCTTCTTATCTGACCCTCAAGCTTTGAAAGGCCGGAAGCTGTAAGCTCAACACCTCTTATCTGAAGCTGGGTGAGAAGATCTATCTGCTTTATGCCGAGTTCCTTTCTTTTAGCTTCGATTCTTGCACCGACGATGTTTCTGTCACCGAGTGCCTGTTTTCTGATTCTCATTTTTTCACCTTCTATATATATTGTGCCTTAATCACTAGAACATAATATAACACTTTCCTATGCTTTTGTCAAGTTCTCATATCCGTTTTATTTAAATCATATTGAAAGTTTTTGTAGGTTTTTGACAATTTTATTCTACACCTGTATACAATCCTATTCTTCAGAAAAAACATTTACCCTCTTTTATTTTTTGGCACCAGATGATATAATAGTATTACTATGTTTAAGGATGTGCTTATATGAGTAATACACTGGAATCCAGAAATCTCACAATGCTTGTGGACTTTTACGAGCTTTCAATGGCTAACGGCTATTTTACCAACGGCTTCAGGGATACCGTCACTTACTTCGATATGTTTTTCAGAAAGGTACCCGATAACGGCGGCTTCGCAATTATGGCAGGTCTGCGTCAGCTTATTGACTACCTTAAGAATCTCAGCTTCACACAGAAGGACCTTGAGCTTTTCAGAAGAAAGGGCTTCAACGAGGACTTCATTGAATATCTTCGTGACTTTAAGTTCTCCTGCGATGTGTGGGCAATCCCTGAGGGTACACCTATTTTCCCCGGTGAGCCTATCATCACCGTAAAGGGCCCTGTTATAGAGGCTCAGCTTATCGAAACCATGATTCTTCTTACCATAAACCATCAGAGCCTTATTGCAACAAAGGCTAACCGTCTCAAGAGAGCCGCAGGCGAAAGAACCATTATGGAATTCGGCTCAAGACGTGCCCAGGGCTATGATGCGGCAATTTACGGTGCAAGAGCTGCATATATAGGCGGTTGTGACGCTACCGCCTGTACCATTGACGAAAGAGACTTCGGAGTACCTGCAGTAGGTACCATGGCTCACTCATGGGTACAGCTTTTCGGTGACGAGTACGAGGCATTCAAGGCTTACGCAAGGCAGTACCCCGACAACTGCACACTGCTTGTTGATACATATAACGTACTCAGATCAGGTATTCCCAACGCTATCCGCGTTTTCAACGAAGAGGTCGTCACACGAGGCTTCCGCCCCAAGGGTATAAGAATTGACTCGGGCGATATTACCTACCTTTCCAAGAAGGCACGTAAGATGCTTGATGATGCAGGCTTCGAGGACTGCAACATCGTGGCAAGTAACTCCCTTGATGAAATGATTATACGCGATATGCTCATTCAGGGAGCTCAGGTTGACTCCTTCGGTGTGGGCGAAAGACTTATCACTGCCGCTTCTACTCCGGTTTTCGGCGGCGTGTATAAAATCGTTGCCGTTGAAGAAAACGGTGTACCTGTACCCAGAATAAAGCTCAGTGAAAACGTACAGAAAATCACTACTCCCTGCGCTAAGAAGGTTTACAGACTTTTCGACAACGATACGGGCAAGGCACTTGCAGACGTAATCACCCTTCTTGATGAAGAAATTGACAGCAGCTCAGATTATGAGCTTTTCGATCCTAACTACACATGGAAGAGAAAAACTATAACCAACTTCACCGCAAAGCCTCTGCTTGTAAAGATTTTTGACAAGGGTGAATGTTGCTATAACAGTCCCGACATCAAGGACATAAAGAAATTCTGCAACGAGCAGGTTGACACTCTCTGGGACGAGGTAAAGCGTTTTGAGAATCCCCACACCTACTACGTTGACCTTTCACAGAGGCTCTGGAACGAAAAGAGCCGTCTTCTTGACGAATACTCACAAAAAACCAAATGAGAAATATTGAATATACCGTACCCGAAGGCTTTGACGGAAAAAAGCTTATCACTCTGCTTCGGGGACACGTTAAAATCTCAGTAAAGCTTCTCAGAAGCCTGAAAAGAGTACCCGACGGAATCACAGTAAACGGTCAGCACGCCCGTACTGTTGATATTATACACACCGGCGACAGAGTAGCTCTTAACATACCCGACGATGAAAGCAGCTCAGTATCCATCCCCACGGATTATCCCCTTGATATTATCTATGAGGACGAGGATATTCTCATCGTCAACAAGCCCGGCACACTTGCTATGCACGAAACTCACAACCATCAGGGAGATACCCTTGCCAATGCGGTT
>JAZUAZ010000138.1:0-2611 GCA_045638245.1 Acutalibacteraceae bacterium
CTACTATATGGCGCCTATAATAGTTATCGCCTTATCTCCCTTCTTTTTCAAGGAAAAGCTGGGGCTTAAAAAGATAATATGTGTTGCGGTTGCACTTCTCGGTGCGGTTGCAGTTTCGGGCGTGCTTCAGGCGGATACCTCAAAGCTTACGGGTATTCTTTTAGGTCTTGGTGCGGCGGTGCTTTATGCTTCTGTTGTAATAATGAATAAGTTTCTTTTTGACGTACCCTCTCTTGAAAGAACGGCGCTTCAGCTCGGTGCGGCAGGTTTTACCGTACTTCCCTATGCACTTGCCACAATGGGTGATATAAACGTAAATCCGCTTTCACTCGGACTTCTCTTAGTGGTTGGCGTATTTCATACGGGCTTTGCCTATACGATGTATTTCGGTGCAGTGGGTAGGCTCAAAGGGCAGACAGTAGCAATTCTCAGCTACATAGACCCTGCCTCGGCAATATTACTTTCCGCTTTATTCCTTTCACAGACACCTACCGCCTTTGAGGCCTTCGGTGCAGTGCTTATAATCGGCGCCGCATTTGTGGGAGAGGTAAGGTTTAAGGGGAAGAAAAAGAAAACTGAATAAAATAAAAAACCGTCACGAGTGTTCGTGGCGGTTTTTTGAGCGTTATGATATTTTTGCTCCGCCCCACTCAACTACGGTAAAGCCGTTACGTTCGGGGGAAGAGAGTTCCTGAGAGGGAAGCTCAACAAAGCTATCAGTGGGCTTCCATGCCATAAATACACGGATAACGGTATCTGGTGAGGGGGATATCTGAAGCTTGGCGGCATCAGTGTAGGCATCTCCTTGGAATGTAATTATGTTATAGGGGTTATCCTCCATAAGCGGCAGCCAGAACACGATGAACTCGTTTGCTTCCTTGCGGGTAAGACCAAGTTTTGAAAGTGCATCCTCAAGAAATGCGGTAGTATCAGAGCCTTTTACACAGAAGCCCTTTGAAAAGTCGTATTCTGTGTGATCTTCGCCTTCCCAGTAAAGATAATTATATGTTTGTCCGTTGCTGTCGGTTAGAGTGCCGTCGGGAGAGGCGGTGACGCGCCAACCGTCATTATATGCAGGATAAGTGCAGGTGAAAATACCGTTGTAACTGAGTTTTACGTTAACAACAGTTTCTTTTTCGGGATAAAGATATATTACCGGCTTAAGCGGAGCCGAAGAAGGTTGCCAGTCACTGGCTTTTATTGAAATCAGTTCAGCTTTATAAAGAGGAGTATTTCGATCATAATATTCTATGATATTTCTACACTCACACACAACAACATCGTCTACACACCATTCATCGGAAAGGGAACCGTATATTATAGCCTCCCAATTGAACGGATCTGCAGGTTCTGCACAAAAATAGTCTGAATGTATTTCAGTTATTCTCAGGTCACGATTAGGGAAATCGCTGACCTGACGGAACGGCTCTTTATCTGTATGGAAGCTATCTTCTGTTGGGTTTTCTGTTGTTTCGGAGATAAATTCAGAAGTGCAGATTTCTTCACGGTCAGAAACAGTCAGGTTATTATCATCTGATTTTTGCTTAAAGACATTTGACACAATAAGAATAATAACTAATGTAACAATTACAGCCAGTAAAGAGACAAATACTTTCAACTTCATTTCTCGAATCCTCCTCTAAGGCATTTAATTCAATGATATAATTATATCATAAACCTTTAAGAGTTTCAAGTATGCAGAGCAAGTATGTATATCTCTGAAGAAGTTTTGATTATGTTTGTCCGGTATCTCGGGTGGAAAAAGAATCCCTAACTACTCTTAAAATACCTTCTTAATTTACTAAACGATGCATCCTCTCTTTTTCTATTTACAATCCCCATTCAATATGCTACAATTAAAAATCATAAACCAAGGGCGGTGCTTTAATGAATATAAAAGAAACAAGACAGTGGCTTTCGCAGGAAATCGAGGATGTAGCCTCCTTCTGGCTCGAAAACGGAATTGATGAAGTCAACGGTGGTGTTTATACCTGCCTCGATAAGGACGGAAAGGTTTTTTCCACCGATAAAAGTGTGTGGATGCAGGGCCGCTGCGGCTGGATTTTCGCCTATCTCTGCCGTACTTACGGTGTGCGTGATGAATGGCTTAAGGCAAGCAAAAGCTGTATAGACTTTCTCGAAAATCACTGCATAAACCACGGCGCAGGCGGCAGGCTCTACTTCACCGTAACTGCTGACGGTAAGCCTCTTCGCCAGAGAAGGTACTATTACTCCGAAGCCTTTTATTGTATAGCGAATGCCGAATACTACGGTATTACGGGCGAAAGGGAGTATCTTGAAAGAGCCTGCAGAGCATATAAAATGTATCTTGATTTAAGCGGCGGTATGGCAGACCCTACGGGACTCGGAGCAAAAACCGACCCGACGGTAAGAAGCGGCAGAGCACCCGGAATACCGATGATACTGCTGAATATCACCTCGGTACTGAGCCGTGTTGACAGTGAAAATCCAGAGCTTTATAACAGTACCGCCGACAGATGTGTGTCGGATATATTTGATTATCACGTCAAGGAAGAACTTGGCTGTACCCTTGAATCTGTTTCTCCCGACGGTACGCCGAGGCTTGACATTACCGAGGGCAGAGTGGTAA